>NZLH01000014.1 GCA_002694155.1 Pusillimonas sp.
AAATGGATAAAAAAATTAAGGTCTTCACTCTTAGTGATATGCCTCTTAGTCCTAGTGGCGTTGGAACTCAAACTAGGTATATTTGTGAAGCGTTATTAAGAACTGGTAAGTTCCAAATTCGTTCTTTTGGTGGAGCTATCAAGCATCCAAAGTATGATCCAATTAAAACAGAACAATACGGAGAAGATTGGATTATGTACCCTGTTGATGGATATGGAACTAAAGAACAAGTTCGCTCTTTGATCCGTCAAGAAAAGCCAGATATCATATGGTTTATGACTGATCCTCGTTTTTGGGGATGGCTATGGGAAATGGAAAATGAAATACGTCCGCTTATGCCGATGGTATATTACCACGTTTGGGATAACTACCCTTACCCAACTTTTAATAAAACAGCGTATGAATCAAATGATTTTATTGCTACAATATCAAAAGTAACAGACGATATTGTTAAAACTGTAGCGCCTAATGTAAAATCTCAATATATTCCTCATGCTGTCAATAGTGATATCTTCGCACCAATAGAAAACAAAGAAGAGCTAGATAATTTTAAAAAGAGTGTTTTTGGAGACTATTACGATCCAGATAAATTTATTTTCTTTTGGAACAATAGAAATGCTAGAAGAAAACAATCTGGTTCTCTAATCTTCTGGTTTAAACAATTTCTTGACAAAGTGGGTCACGACAAGGCTTCATTAGTTATGCATACAGAAGTTAAAGATCCAAATGGTCAAGATTTACAAGCGATTATAGAACATCTAAATTTAACCAACGGAGAAGTGCTATTTAGTCAACAAAAAGTTGATTTAAGAAGACTCTCTTTAATGTATAATATGGCCGATTGCACAGTTAATATATCTGATGCAGAGGGCTTCGGACTAGCAACTCTTGAGTCGCTTTCTTGCGGAACTCCAATTATTGTTAATATGACCGGAGGTTTACAAGAGCAAGGAACTGATGGCGAAAATGAATTTGGTGTCTGTGTTTATCCTTCTTCAAGAGCGATTATCGGATCTCAACAAATTCCTTGGATATATGAAGATAGACTGGCTGGTGAAGAAGTTGTCGCAGCAATGGAAAAAATGTTTAATATGTCTAAAGAAGAAAGACAAAAAGTTGGATTACTTGGTCGAGACCACGTTGTAAAAAATTATAATTTTGATAATTTTAATAAAACTTGGATTGATGCCCTGACAAAACTTCACGAAGAAGAGGGGTCCTGGGAGACTAGAAAATATACTAAGCGTTGGACACTTAAGGAGGTTGCCTAATGAAAGTTTTAGTTAGAGGACCAGCTTTAACAAGAACTGGTTATGGTGAACATTGTCGGTTTGTTCTTAGAGCTTTAAGAGATGTTGAGGGGCTGGATCTTCACTTACTACCAGTTAACTGGGGTGAAGCTTCTTGGGTATGGGAAGATAACGAAGAGAGAGAATGGCTAGATACTCTAATACGTAAAGCAGCGATTTATTCGCAACAAAAAGGGCAATATGATATGTCCATTCAAGTTACTATACCAAACGAATGGCAAAAAATGGCGCCAATAAACGTTGGTGTTACAGCTGGTATAGAAACTACCAAGGTTTCTCCTATCTGGCTGCAAAAATGCAATGAAATGGATAGAGTTATTACAATCTCACAGCATTCAAAACAAACCCTTGTTAATACTGTCTATGAAGCTGTAAATAACAACACTGGTCAGAGAGTTCAGCTTAGGTGTGAGAAAGATGTAAATATAGTACACTATCCGGTAAAAAAATACGAAAACCTTCCTGAGCTAGATTTAGGACTTTCCACTAAATTTAATTTTCTCACTGTCGCACAGTGGGGACCAAGAAAAAATTTAGGCGCCACAATACAGTGGTTCATAGAAGAATTTATCGACAATCCTGAAGTTGGATTAGTTGTAAAAACATTTGCGAGGGGTGGGTGTTTATTTGATAAAAATGCCATATTTTCAGAATTAAAAAAAACAATTTCAAAATATAAAGATAAGAAATGCAAAATTTATTTACTCCATGGGGATTTAGATGATAGCGAAATGCACTCCTTATACAATCACAAAGATATAAAGTGCTTAGTCAGTCTTACGCGTGGAGAAGGTTATGGGCTGCCTCTCTTTGAGGCTGCATATTCTGGATTACCAGTGTTAGCTACGGATTGGTCAGGTCATTTAGATTTCTTATATAAACCAACTAAAGATAAGAAAAAGAAAAATAAATTAAAACCCCATTTTGCAAAAGTAGAATTTGATCTTCGTCCTATCGCTGCAGACGCAGTATGGGATGGTGTATTGCAAAAAGATTCTATGTGGGCATATGCTCAACAGGGATCATATAAAATGAAATTACGTGAAGTTTATAAAGACTATGGGAGATTCAAGTCTCAGGCTGGTAAACTTCAAAAGTGGATCCTTAAAGAATTTTCAGAAGAAAAAGTATACTCTGATATGCGCAACGCAATCATTGATGAAGAAACTAAAAACTATCTCGAATGGGTTGGTTCATTAGAGGAATTGGAAGTTGCGTAAATATGTCTTTGTGATGGACTTCTTTTTTAGTGAGTTTCAAGGTGGAGCAGAATTAAACGCTGAAACTCTTGCTAACTCACTAAAACAAAACGGTGCAGAGATAGAATTAATTAATTCTTCTAGAGTTACAATTGAGTTCATGCAGCAAAGAATAAATGATGTATTTGTTTTTGGTAATTTTGTTTTACTCTCAGAAGAATCAAAAAACTTTGCTATCAATAATTTAACTTATTTAATATATGAACAAGATCATAAATACTTAAAAACAAGAAATCCAATTTTCTTTCCAAACTTTAAAGCACCAAAGCATATGTTATGCAACATTGATTTTTTTAAAGGTGCTAAAAAGAATCTATTCTTGACTAAACTTTCAAAAGATGTGTTTGTTGACAATACTGGTTTGGACAACGTTCATAATCTAGGTTGTTCTATATGGTCGAAAAAAGACTTAAACGTGATGAGACAGCTATGCAATAGCGAAAAAGTTGATAAAGTCGCTGTGTTGGATTCAGATAATCCGATTAAAAAAAGAGCTAAAACAGTAGAATACTGTGAAAAAAACAACTTAAGCTTTGAATTAATAAAAGACAAAAATTATCACAAGTTTTTAGAAAAACTTTCAAGATATAAAAAATTTATTTTTTTTACCGGTCACTTAGAAACTTGCGCAAGAATTTTAGTTGAAGCCAAAATGTTGAATGTTGAAGTTTCATATCAAAAAAAATTAATTGGAGCGGCATCAGAACCCTGGTTTAAATTATCTGGTTTGGAATTAATTGATGAAGTGGAAAAAATATGTGAGGAAATGCCGATAAAAGTAATGGAAATTGCTAATGAATAAGTGGTTAACAATTCCAATAAAAGAAAGAAAGTTGATGTTTAGAAAGCTTGGCAAAAACAGAACTCGACAACAAAAAACAAAATTATTTAAAAATATGTTTCAAGGTTCAGAGTCGGTTTGTTTTTTAACAGGGGTTAGTCTAAATGAATTTCCGACCGATAAGATAGAAAAATTCTGCGAAAATAAGGCTGTTTTTGCTGTTAAAACTGCAGCTCAAAAGTTTCCAAACATTGTTGATATATGCATAACCAATTCTTATAATACTTTTCATTTTCCAGAGGATAGAAATTATTTAGTTTTTGCTAGACAAGATATGCCAATTAATCAACCCAATTGGGTTAATCTAGATTTAATCAAAAGAGAGACATATTCTCTAAAGTTTAAAAACAGTCCAGACATTCTTTGGGGCTCTGATATTTCTTGTGGCCATTCAAGATCAGTATGTAAAGCCAATCGCTGGCATGAGAATTCTTTAGACAATAATCCAGACAATAGAATATTAGGACCAGGAATCATGTTTGATACTGTCGCTGCAGTAATGGCACATACGGGTGTCAAGTTGATTAGTTTTTTAGGGTGGGATGGATCCAGGTTGAACGAAGAGGGGAAAATAAAACACTTTTATGACATCGAGACTGACTACAAGCCAACAATGAATTATGTATCTGATGATTTTGATATGAAAAATCTTAAAGCTGACTTAACAGAACATGAGCAAGAAATTGGTCAAAAATCAGAAATTGACTTGACAAACTATCTAAAATCTAATAACATTAATATCGAAATACTTTCAAAAATGAGCAATATCAATTCTTATGTTGATAGAAATTTTGTTCTTTATAAGGGATAAAATGAAAAAAGTTTACATAATAGCAGAAATAGGAATTAACCACAACGGCAGTTTGCAAACAGCTAAAAAATTAATCGATTTAGCTTCTGTTGCTGGCTGTGATGCGGTAAAATTTCAAAAAAGAAATCCAGATGTTTGTGTACCCGATCACCAAAAAAATGTAATGAGACAAACTCCTTGGGGAGAAATGACTTATTTAGAATATAAGTATCGTATGGAGTTTGGGAAAGAAGAATATGATGAGATCAATGTGTATTGTAAAGAAAAAAACATTGATTGGTCTGCTTCTCCTTGGGATTTAGATAGTTTAGAGTTCCTAATGGATTATGATCTTCCTTGGATTAAGATTCCGTCTGCCATGATCACAAATGAAAACTTGATGAAAGCATCTGCAAAGACAGGCAAAAAAATTATATTTTCCACTGGTATGAGCACTTATGAGGAGATTGACAAAGCTGTTGAGTGGTTGGGATCTTCTGAAACTCTCATGCTTCATTGCAATTCAACTTACCCAGCGCCCTTAGAGGATTTAAATTTAAGTTGTATTAAAACTTTAAAAGAAAGATATGGTTGTGAAGTCGGTTATAGTGGTCATGAATTTAGATTAGGAACGTCTGTAGCGGCCATATATCTTGGAGCTACTTGCATTGAACGTCACATAACCCTAGATAGAACAATGTGGGGCTCAGATCATATGTCTTCTGTAGAGCCTCAAGGTTTAATAAAAATGGTTAGAGGGATTAGAGAGTTAGAAGTCGCATATGGAGATGGTGTTAAAAAAGTTACCTCCGGAGAGCTAGCGCCCAGAAAAAAACTAAGAGGTTATTGATGAAAGTTTCACCATATAGCCAAGGAGATGCCAACTTTAAAGACCTATCTAGAAAGAGAGCCTACCATATTTTCAAAGACTACAGCTTTTTTAAAGGCATATTTTCTGATAATGAAATCATATTTTCAAATTCAAAAGAAATGATTTCAAAATATAAAAACAAAAAAATATTAGTTATAGGTGGTGGACCTTCAACTAAAGAACTGTTAAAAGGTGATTACGAAACTGTCTTTAATCAATACGATTTTTTGTGGTCTTCAAATTCTTTTTTTTTAAATTCTGATCTGAAAAATATTAAAATTGATTTAGCNATGATGATGCTAGAGCCTGATTTATATTCNAAAGAGTTTGTTNANTATAGTAATAANTTTAAACCAACTATAGGCTTTGAATTNCATNATAAATGGAAAAAAGAAAATTTTCAATATGATGATTTATTTATGATGCAAACAAGATTTTATGGTATAATAGGTGTATGNCAAAGNATGATTATATTCGCCAATATTTTAGANGCAAATCAAATAGGGTTTGTTGGNTTNGATGGGTTGAAGAGTATGAAAAAAGGTGATCATTCGTTTGANAAAAACAAAAAAACACTTCCNAGTATAACAAACGAAGANACATTTCANTATCAATGTGATGAGCTTTGGCGATANATAAACAATAATTTTAAAAAATCTAAAATTGTAAANCATGGATTTGACAANCCATATCATAGAGGACTAAAAGAGAGACTGAATGAAAAATAAAAATGATATATGTTTAGTTGTNCAGGCCAGAATGGGTTCACAGAGAGTCCCTGGTAAAATGCTTAAGCCCTTCAGCGGTACAACTTTGATGGATATATGTTTAGAAAAACTAAGTAAATCAAAAGTGATTCCGAATGAAAANATNTTTATATCTGTTTGGGAAGANGAACTTAAAGCTGCAGNAAANCGTCATAATTTAAATGTATTTAATAGAAGCGANGANTCNGCTTTTTCAGANGGNACACCAATGACCACTATGTANGAGTGGTGGNATAAACTAGATTTTAAATATTGTGTTTTAATAAANGCCTGNGCTCCATTTTTAAAATTGTCAACAATTGAAAAGTTTTTNGAATCATATGAAAAATCTNAATCTGACGGAATGTTTGGAGTGATGGANAAGAAAAATTATTTTTGGGATAATNATAGTAAATTAATAACGGAGTGGCCAGAGGGTCAAGCTGTTATGAACACAAAATTTGTTGGTAATACTTTCGAAGCTGCGCATTGTTTATACGCTGGAAAAATGAGTGATATTGGCAATGGCATATGGATGGGAGATTTTTCTGTNCCNGGTGATATAGANTTATATACNATGGAAGAAAGAGAAACATTAGATATAGATTATCAATGGCAATTTGANATGTGTGAACTTTTATACAATGGAGGCTACCGGTAGTGTTTTATATATTTGAAATGGCTAACAATCACCAAGGCAGTGTAGANCACGCTAAGTTAATCATAGATGAATTCTCTAATTTAGCCAAACAAAAAAAGATAGATGCTGCCATTAAGTTACAATTCAGNCAACTTGATTCTTTTATTCACAAAGACTTTAAAAAATCAGATTTGAANTTTGTCAAAAGATTTAATTCAACCAGGTTGACTAAAAATCAATTTCAAGAAATAATTCAATACACAAAACAAAAAGGTTTNTTACCAATGGCAACGCCATTTGATAATGAGTCTNTACATTGGCTATCTGACTTAGATGTACCGATAGTTAAAGTAGCTAGTTGTTCTATTGATGACTGGATTCTTTTAGAAGANCTATCAGATATAAATAAAAAAATAATTATTTCTACTGGNGGCGCCTCAATAAAAGTTTTAAAAAAAGTATATAATTTATTTAAAAACAAAAAAAGAGATTTTGCCTTTATGCATTGCGTTGGNGAATATCCAACACCGGTNCAAAATTCGAACCTAAGTAGGATTACACTTTTAAAAGAAACATTTCCAGATATTGAAATTGGATTNTCTACTCACGAGTCACCTTTGGCTAAGAGTATGTGNTCTCACGCCACAGCGATGGGTTGTACGATTATTGAAAAACACGTNGGGGTTGAAACANATGATATAAAACTAAATTTATATTCAAACACAACGGAANAAATGGCACTAGTNATAGATGAAGTAGAGTTNATAGAGAAAGCAATGTTAGGGGTTTCTAAAAGTGAAAAAGAGTCCTTATCAAAATTAAAAAGAGGGGCTTACGTAAAAGAAAATCTGGCAGCTGGAACCATATTNGAAAGAAGNCATTTTTATTANTGTATGCCAAAGCANGAAAATCAANTNGATGCATCTGATTGTTACAATTTGTTTGGTAAAAAACTTAAAAAGNAAATTCAAAAAGACCAGCCTATCACCNATGATCATATAGATAATGAACATTTAAANGTAATATCAGAGATTGCTAGAAAAGCTAATAAAATTTTAAGCGAATCAAAGGTNCCAATATATGGAAACGAGAAGGTTGAAATATCTTGTCATTATGGNATAGANAACTTTTTTNNAAAAGGAGCGNTAATCATAGATAAAATTAACAGNGAATACTGTAAAAAAATAATTGTAATGTTCCCAGATCAATCTCATCCTATCCATAGGCATATAAAAAAAGAAGAGGCATTTGAGTTATTGAGTGGTGATTGCACTTTAAATTTAAATGGAAAAGACATAAATCTTCAAAAAGGAAAACCAGTTTTGATAGCAAGAGGTGTCAATCATTCTTTTAGTTCTACAAGTGGTTGTGTCATAGAAGAGGTATCCACCACTCATGTGGTGGGTGATTCAATTTACGTGGACCCTTTAATTAATAGTTTAAAAACTGAAGAAAGAAAAATAAAAATAAGCTTAAAGGAAATATTGTAATGATTTTTGGAAATGGAAATAATTTTAAAAACTTTGATGTAAAATTAAAAAAGAGCAATAAACTTATTACATTTGAACAATTGCTGAAGAAAGAGCCACGGCAGTTTAAGTTTAGCTTACAAATAGATAATGAAAAAGTAACTGGAGAAGGAATAAGAGGTGATGACGCTGTTTGGATTCCTGTTTCTGAATATGGTTATAAAATCATTGGAGAGAATTCGAGATATGATACTTTAAATGTATGTTATGACAACATGAAAAAGTTTCAAAAATTAAATTTAAATATATTTCCAAAAATTCATTGGGTTGAAAAAGTATCTTTTGATAATAAGCAATACTTGTTGTTAAAAATTGAAAATGTAAAAGAGCGTTTCGAAAATCACAACAAAGAAGATTATTTCCTACCACTAGATGACAAGAAAACAGTTTCTAAATTGTTACAATGCGGCACCACTTGGAGAGATAATATTGTAGAGTCTTTTTATTCTCACAATATTAAACCAGAAGACGAATGGTATAAAAAAATTAACTTTATCAATGGTAAGATAGTTGACTTTCATAGATTCACAATATCACCAGAGAGATATTTTTTTGATTCGAATGGCAAAACCAAAGAAGAGTTACAAGAGATATATAAAGGACTAGTAAATAATTATTCTAAAGTTATTGATCACAATGGGGCGCCTAAATGGAAAGGTAAGATTTATCAAGGATTTAATTTCGACAACGGCTATTCATTCAGAGGTTATTCTTCAAACTCTACGATGTATGATAGCTATAAAAAACTACCTTTTATTCCTTATGGTAAAGTAAAAAATAAAAAAGTTTTAGATATCGGTTCGAACCAGGGATTTTTTAGTTTTCAAGCGGCCATCCACGGTGCCTCAGAAGTCGTAGGCATTGAAAGACAAAAAGAGGATGTAATTGCAGCAAATGAAATAAAGAAAATACTTGGTTATGATAATGTTTCTTTTAAAAATCTAGATGCAGTAAAATACATAATGGATTCAAATGAGAAGTATGGACTAGTAATCGCAAATTCTGTCTTACATCAGATATACAAAAATCTAGAAGGCAAAGAGTGTGATGCCTTATTTAAGAAGTTGGCCTCTGACTGTGAATATTTTGCTTTTGAAAGTCCAGTTAATCACCCCACAATGCGAATAAACATGTCACAAATTTATTATAAATTAACAAAGTATTTTAAGGTTGTAAGGCTACTAAATGTTTATGATGCATACTCTTCTGGATATAGAGCAAACTTTGTTTGCTATGCGTAAATATTATGAATTATAAAGAATATTTTATAAAATGTAGAGAAGAATATTCTCAAGAAAATAAACCCACCTTAGATGAATTTTATAACAATCCCGTTATAACCATACCGCAAAGAATCTTTGATCAAAAATATTACGAAGTAATTGAAACTTTGTCTTCAAAAGTTAAATTAAGTTTTGATAATCAACCACAACAAGGATTAATGTTAAAATCTCAAAATATATGGGAATATAAAGATTTGTTGACATCAGTTGCAAACTATTTGGTGCCCTTTTTAGAGCAAGAGAGGTACGGTTGTCATCTATATGTTGATAAAGTCTACATTTATAGAACTTTAAAAATAAATAAAAGAGAGTCTTCATATCTATGGCACTATGATAACAACCCTAAAGAAATTGTTAAAAATATTGTATACTTAAATGACGTTACCGAAGACAATTCTCCTTTTGAATATCTCGGTAGGAATAAAATTGGTATTGCAATGGAACCCAGTAGAAAAGGCCCAACCCAGTGGAATTCCGCTCCTAATAATTCAAGAATAGATAAAAAGCAATTATACGAATTACATAAAAAAGGATATAGTGGAGTAAAAGTTATCGGTCAAAAAGGTAAAGTTGTATCGTTCAATAATGATTGCATTCATCGTGCTAATCCTATAAAAATGGGTTATCGTGATGTGCTAAATATGAGAGTAAAGCCAACTTTAAAAAAACCACCAGAATATTTAAGCAAATCATTCACCACTGGATTTGAACACTCAGGAGTTGTTAATAAAAATCCAGAGTTAGCCTGGAGTAGATTGGTATAATAAGGAGATTATAATGAATTCAGAAGTTCGCCCGTGGGGTAATTATACAAATATTTTAGATGAAGATAATTGCAAAGTTAAAAAGATAAAAATCAATCCGGATCAAAGACCTAGCTTACAATACCACAATCAAAGATCCGAGCACTGGATTATAGTGCAGGGTACCGGGTTGGCCACAGTTGGAACTGAGGATATCAAAGTAGAGGCCGGCGACCATATCTTTGTTCCAAAATTAACAAAACATAGAATCAAAAATATAGGCAATGATACACTAACTTTCATTGAAGTTCAATGTGGTACCTATTTTGGTGAAGATGATATTGTGAGACTAGATGACGATTACGGAAGGTCTGATGTATAAGGTTTTAATACCGTCTGCTGGTTTAGGCACAAGATTGGGTGAGTTTAGTAAAAATTTAAACAAAGCCTTGGTACAAGTTGATAACAAGCCTGTAATATCTCACGTAATAGAAAAATTTCCAAAACACATTGAGATAGTGATAGCTTTAGGACATAAGGCAGACAGTTTAAAACAATACTTGTTGTCCGCGCACTCTGATAGAAATATAACAATTGTTAATATTTCAAACTATTGTGGAGATGGCTCCGGACTTGGTTTAACAATACTAAAATGCAAAGAACACCTTCAAAGCCCTTTTATATTTTGTCCAAATGATACACTCATTTTAGAAGAAATCCCAGAGCCAACAAAAAATTGGCTTGGGTATTCAGTTGTTGACAA
>NZLH01000015.1 GCA_002694155.1 Pusillimonas sp.
CACCGAAAGTTGCAGGTGCCTCGGGCATGGGTACCAGCGGCGCAGCCAGTTCGGCGCCGGCAAAACCTGCCGAACCGGCCAAGCCCTCGCGCGCGGGTGATGCCGGGTTAATTTCGTGGGGTTGGCCGGCCCAGGGTAAAGTTATTCAAGGCTTTAGTTCCAACACCAAAGGGGTCGATATAGCCGGTAAAGTCGGAGACCCGGTTNTGGCCGCNGCGTCTGGCAAGGTTATGTATGCCGGTAACGGTGTTCGAGGTTTGGGAAATCTTGTGCTAATTGGGCATAGCAACAGCTTTATTACAGCTTATGCGCACAACGAAAAATTGCTGGTAAAAACCGGCCAGGAAGTAAAGAAAGGTGATCGAATTGCGCTAATGGGTCAAACAGACACAACCAGCCCGCGGTTGCATTTCGAAATTCGGCGTAGTGGTACACCGGTGAACCCGCTGGCCTATCTGCCAGAGCGTTAATCGGGTGGCCGGCCAATGATTCCTACTTTGGTTTTCGATCTGGAAACAATACCCGATGCCCACGGTTTAAGGCAGTTACACGACTGGCCCAGTTCCTTGTCTGACTCCGAAGTAATTGAAAAAGCGCTGGCCGAACGTCAAGCGTCTCATGGCAATGATTTTTTGCCATTGCATTTGCATAAAGTTGTTGTTGTGGGCTGTGTTTTTCGCGATGCTCAAGGCTTTCGTGTGAAAACACTGGGCCAACCCGACGACGCCGAGCCCGTGCTTATTTCGGGGTTCTTCAAGACAATTGAGCGCTATACGCCGCGCCTGGTTAGCTGGAACGGTTCGGGTTTTGATCTTCCCGTTCTGCATTATCGCAGTCTTATTCATGGTGTTCCTGCACCGCGCTATTGGGATACGGGCGAAGAAGATCGCGACTTCAAATTTAATAATTACCTTAGCCGTTACCACAACCGCCACATCGACTTAATGGATTTGCTGGCTAAATACAATGGCCGTGCTAATGCGCCCATGGACGATTTGGCCAAGTTATGTGGTTTTCCAGGCAAGTTGGGAATGGATGGCAGCCAGGTATGGCGCGCATGGTCCGACGGTCGGCAAGACGAAGTTCGTGCTTATTGCGAANCCGATGTGGTGAATACATGGTTGCTGTTTTGTCGTTTTCGCCTGTTACGTGGCGAGCTTGATGCCCAATCGTACCAAGAAGAGATTACTTTGGTGCGCGATACGCTAACCACGCTAAGTGGCGAGCACTGGGTAGAATATTTAAAAGCCTGGGTTTAAGGTTTTCAACGAAGTGTGTCGGGTTCGAAACGCGTTGAAATGAATAAGCTGGTTATGCAACAGGTTTGAAATGGGTTTGCCCGCATGATGTTGGTTCTTACCTTTTAACAGGAGCATCAACATGCCAGGTAAAAAATTCCGTTTTGCTTATTCGTTGGCTGCCATGGCGGCTGTGGTTGCCTTGCAGGCCCCGGTTGTAACTGCTGCAGAACCCGCAAACGCCCAAACGCAGGTAAACAGTAACGATCGTTACGATAAACATCACAAGGGGCAAAGCAAACGCCATGCACGTTCTCATCAACGCGACGTTGCGTTTATGGTTCCAGGTTATGGGCCGGTTGGGCAAAAAACGCTTGATTCGCTGAACCTTACCGATACGCAGAAGCAGAAAATTGAAGCGGCACGTGTTGAACAGCAGGCTTTGAGGGCTACGCATAGAAACGGCATGCGTTCAAACATGCAAGAACGCTTTGCGCAGCTTGAAGCCGGAAAAATTGACCCACATGCNGCTGTACAGGCCATGCGGGGTAATCAGGAAAAAATGATGCAACAACGCACCAACGTAACCGGCAAATGGCTGGAAGCTTGGGATGCTCTTGATGCCGACCAGCGTAATGCCCTAACGCAAGCCTTGGCCAAGCGCCACGAGCAAAGAAAAGGCAAAATGCAACGGCAATCTGCTTCCTGATTCGACTTGGCGGCATTAGGGTGTCAAAATTCGGTCCTTGCCGGTTTTGTTTGCCCTAATGTCTATGTCTGAAGAAATACTATCTATTGAGTCCCTCGATCTTGAAGCACGCGGCGTGGCGCGTCGTGATGGCAAGGTTGTGTTCGTGCAAGGCGCTTTGCCGGGCGAACGAGTGGCAGCGAAAATTACCCGCAGCAAACCCGCGTTTGATGTGGCGCGCACTGAAAATATATTAAAAGCTTCGTCTCAACGGGTTGAGCCGCGTTGCCCGCATTATGGTGTTTGCGGTGGGTGTGCTATGCAGCACCTCGACGCGGCGGCTCAGGTTGCAGTGAAGCAAAGGGCGTTGGAAGATGCCTTGTGGCACATTGGCAGGGTTCGCCCGCAACAAGTTTTAACGCCTATGCACGGGCCCACATGGGGTTATCGCTATCGCGCGCGTTGGTCGGTGCGTTATGTTCGCAAAAAGGGCGGCGTTTTAGTAGGGTTTCGGGAAAAGAAAGGTGCGTATGTGGCCGATATGCACGAGTGTCATGTGTTGCCCAAGCATGTTTCAAGCCTTATTACGCCGCTGCGTGCGTTAATTGGCAGTTTATCCATTCCCCGCAGCATTCCTCAAATTGAAGTTGCTGTGGGCGACGATACGGTTGTGTTGTTGCTTCGCCATATGGAGGCGTTAAGCGAGCAGGACTATCTGTTGCTTGGGCAGTTCGCTGAACAACACAAGGTAAGCTGGTGGCTGCAACCAAAAGGCCCTGATACGGTTCATCCATTAAAGCCTGACGACGCGGATTGTTTGGCTTATCGGTTGCCAGAGTTTGGTTTACGCATGGCATTCAAGCCTACCGATTTCACACAAGTTAATTATGCGATCAACCAGGCGTTGGTTTCCCGCGCGTTGTCGCTACTGGATATTGCGCCGGCGCATCGTGTACTAGATCTGTTTTGTGGCTTAGGTAATTTCACTTTGCCATTGGCAACACGTACGCGTGAAGTGATGGGTGTGGAAGGTAGCCAAACATTGGTTCAGCGTGCCAGTGCTGCGGCCCAGCATCATGGCCTGGAAAAGAAGGCGCAGTTTTCTGTCCAGAACCTTTTCGAGGTAGATGCAGGGTGGTTGAAGGCTTTGGGGCCGTTCGACCGATGGCTCATCGACCCTCCCCGTGACGGCGCCGAGGCAATTGCGCAATCGTTGGTCGAACTTGACGCGCCATTTCGGCCCGACAAAATTGTTTATGTATCGTGTAACCCCGCCACGCTGGCACGTGATGCGGGGATACTGGTGCGCGATGCCGGCTACCAGCTTAAGGCGGCTGGCGCTATTAATATGTTTCCCCATACGGGGCATGTAGAGTCAATAGCAGTTTTTCAGCTTTGCGTTTCCTGAAGAATTTGGTTGGCTTCAATGCGAACGCGTTCAGGGGCTGTACCGCCGATATGATTGCGCGCTGCCACGGAGCCTTCCAGGGTTAGCACGTCGAAAATATCGCTCTGGATCGAGGGGTGGAAAGACTGCAGCTGCTCTAGTGTCAGGTCTGCCAGGTCGCAGTTCTGCTCTTCGCAGGTACGCACTGCCAGCGCAACGGTTTCGTGCGCATCGCGAAAGGGTAAACCTTTTTTCACCAGATAGTCGGCTAAATCGGTTGCGGTTGCGAAACCCTGCATTGCGGCTGCGCGCATTGCGTCGGCTTTTACAGTAATGCCGTTAACCATGTCGGCAAAAATGGTAAGCGTGTCGCGTATGGTGTCAGCAGCGTCGTACAGGCCTTCCTTGTCTTCCTGGTTGTCTTTGTTGTAGGCCAATGGTTGGGCTTTCATTAGGGTAAGCAGGGCAATAAGATGCCCATTCACCCGGCCCGTTTTGCCGCGTGCCAGCTCTGGCACGTCGGGGTTTTTCTTTTGCGGCATAATCGAGCTGCCGGTGCAGAAGCGGTCGGCAAGCTGCACAAAACCTACACGCGGGCTCATCCAGATAATTAGCTCTTCCGACAAGCGTGAAATATGCATCATGATTAGGGATGCTGCGGCACAGAACTCAATGGCAAAGTCGCGGTCGGAAACGGCATCAAGAGAATTACGGCAAACCGAATCGAAACCCAGCGTGCGTGCGACCCGCTCGCGATCGATGGGGTACGATGTACCGGCCAGTGCGGCTGCGCCCAGCGGTAAACGGTTAACGCG
>NZLH01000016.1 GCA_002694155.1 Pusillimonas sp.
GCCAGCACATCGGCGTTCTTTACAACCTGGGCGGCATACGTTTTGAATTCCGGTTGCAGGGCTTCCTGGAAAGCCACTGCCTTACCTGCAATAACGTGCATCAGCGGGCCGCCTTGAATGCCGGGGAAAATGGCCGAATTGATGATTTTTTCGTACTCGGCCTTCATCATAATGACGCCGCCCCGGGGGCCGCGCAGCGATTTATGAGTAGTCGAAGTCACGAAGTCGGCATGAGGGCACGGGTTGGGATACGCGCCACCGGCTACCAAACCCGCATAGTGAGCAATGTCGACCATGAACAAGGCGCCGTTGTCATGTGCGATGCGCGCCATGCGTTCGAAATCGATACGCAAGGCATAAGCCGACGCACCACCCACCAGCAGCTTGGGTTTATGTTCTTTAGTTAAGGCTTCCAGCTTGTCGTAATCGATCTCTTCTTTTTCGTTCAAGCCATAAGGAATGAAACTGTACAACTTGCCTGAAGCATTGACGGGCGAACCATGTGTTAAGTGCCCCCCTTCGGCCAAGCTCATGCCCAGCACAGTATCACCAGGTTTTAGCACGGCCATGTACACGCCTTGATTAGCTTGCGAGCCGGAATTGGGCTGCACATTTGCCGCTTCCGCACCAAACAACGCTTTGAGGCGATCAATAGCCAGTTGCTCGACAATGTCAACATACTCACAACCACCGTAATACCGCTTGCCAGGGTAGCCTTCAGCATATTTGTTTGTCAGCTGCGAACCCTGCGCCTGCATCACTGCCGGGCTGGTGTAGTTCTCGGACGCGATCAGTTCAATATGCTGTTCCTGACGAACATTTTCTTTCTGAATCGCGGCCCACAAATCGGGGTCAACTTGGTCGATGGTACGGGAGCGGTCAAACATGAATCAATCCTAGAGGCGCGCAATAAATTGCGATCAGTAAAAGGCGAAATTGTACCGTGGATTACCCTTACGCCGCGTTATCGCGTAACTTCGGGTTCAGGCTATACAGGCCGGTAATACTGGCTTTGGCAAGCACATGGCCTTCAATGGCCTGCAATACATCGGGCCCGGCAAACGCGTTATCTACCGGCACCGTTTCTATATCCAACGCATACAAGGTGAAAACATAACGGTGCACAATGGCATCGTTCCAGGGCGGGCAGGGGCCATCGTAACCAAAGTAGTCGCCATTCATGTCGCGATCTTCGGCAAACCACTGCGTGTAGTTATTAATGCCCTGGCGCGTGTTATTCGGCGCTACCGGGCCGCCTTTACCACGCGGCGTTATGCTGTCGCAATACTCGCCCTCTTTAATCTCGCGCACGTTCGACGCAATATCAACCAACACCCAATGGTAAAAATCCACACGGGGTAAATCGGCCGGTACCTCGCGACCTTCCTGGTTAACGTCGTCGGGCTTGCTGGGCACGTCGGGGTCGTGACAAATTAAAACAAAAGAACGCGTACCTTCGGGTACATCGGCCCAGGCCAACTGGGGGTTAACGTTATCGGACAACGCAATGGGCGCATTGCTATCAACCTTGCCAAAGGCGTAACGCTCGGGAATCCACTTTTGATCGGCAAATGATGTGCTGCTTAGTTTCATGCAAACCTCCTTGCTTTAAACCGTACTTCAAATTAGGCCAGAGTAACGCGTGCGAACTTGCGTTTACCTACCTGAATAACATAGGTGCCGGCAGAAAGCTGCAACGCTTTGTCTTCCACGCGGCTACCGTCTACCTTCACACCGCCTTGCTCAACATTGCGCTGGGCTTCCGAGCCAGACGCCACCAATTTCGCCTCACGCAAAACTTTCAAAATACCCTTCGGTGCGCCTTCAAGGCATATTTCGGGCATGTCGTCGGGTATGGCACCATCGCGAAACCGCGCTTCGAAGCGGGCCAGCGCTTCGTGCGCGTCTTTTTGCGAATGGAAGCGAGCCACAATTTCCTGCGCCAACATAACCTTTATATTGCGCGGGTTGGCGCCTTCCTCAACCTGTTTTTGCAACAAACTAATTTCGTCTTCCGAGCGGAAAGACAATAATTCAAAATAACGCCACATCAGCGTGTCGGAAATTGACATCAGCTTGCCGAACATAGAGTCGGGCGCTTCGGAAATTCCAATGTAGTTCCCTTTGGACTTCGACATCTTGTCGACCCCGTCGGTTCCTTCCAGCAAAGGCATGGTAAGAATACATTGGGCCTCTTGCCCATACTCTTTCTGCAACTCGCGCCCTACCAGCAAGTTGAACTTCTGGTCGGTCCCTCCTAATTCCAAGTCGGCCTTCAGCGCGACCGAATCATAGCCCTGCATAAGCGGGTACAAGAACTCATGCACGGAAATAGGGATGCCCGACTTAAAGCGCCGTGTAAAATCTTCCCGCTCCATCATGCGCGCGACGGTGTACCGGGACGCCAATTGAATCATGCCACGCGCACCCAACGGATCACACCATTCAGAGTTGTAACGAACCTCAGTGCGCTCTGGGTCAAGCACCAAACTGGCCTGGGCGTAATACGTTTGGGCGTTTTCCTGAATTTGCTCGGCTGACAATGGCGGGCGAGTGGCATTGCGGCCACTGGGGTCGCCAATCATGGACGTAAAGTCACCAATAAGAAAAATAACCGTATGGCCTAGGTCTTGCAACTGGCGAAGTTTATTCAATACCACCGTATGGCCCAGGTGAATATCAGGTGCGGTGGGGTCCAGGCCTAATTTAATCCGCAATGGCTGGCCTGTTTCACGGCTGCGTGCCAATTTTTTTACAAATTCGCTTTCTACCAGTAACTCGTCGCATCCTCGTTTAACTACACGTAAATCTTCTTCTAATTCGGGAGTAATAGTGACTTCTGAGGATGACATGACATTACCGTAAAAAAATTTGCAAAAAAATGCTCGAAAAAATCAAGTGAATACGATAGGATATCGTGTTAATACAACACGTATCCGTTGCAAACCCACCACGCTCTTTCCAATGCTGGCCAAGCATCCAGTAGCGGCTCTGTACGGGCCCCGTTTTGCCTGGCCCGCAAGCCTTGTTGTAGGGTTTGCAAATTGCATTAGTACCTATTTTAAGCTTTGATTCACGCAACATGCGCTGAAACAAACTTTACCTGAAGCCGAATATGCCCAGAAAGCACGCAGACAAACCCACGCATCATTACATTACCGGNGGCCTTGTGCTTGTAGCACTAGGCCTTTTTGCCGCCGCNGGGGCACTGGCCGTAGTTAAACCTATTGGCGAAACCNCCCCGCCAGTATATCAAGCCCGGGAAACACTTAGCTTACCCTCGCCCATCCCCGAAATGGGGCAAACAGCAAGCGCGGCACCGTTTATTGATGAAACCCGCATTAAACCGGGCGACACGCTGGCGGCATTGTTACAGCGCCTGAATGTTCAGGAAGCCAACCTGCAACAGTTTCTTATTCAAAACAAAGACGCCCGCTCTATTTACAAGCTTTACCCCGGGCGCACAGTGCAGGCAGCCTTGAATTCAGATGGCAGCATGAAATGGTTGCGCTACTACCATACGCCCGGCACGAAAGACAACGGCAAATTCGTTTCAAAATGGCTCGAAATTCGCCCCAATGGCGATAAAGGCTTTGTAGCTCAAGAGCTGGCTGAAGCAACTGAAACGCAAATGCGTATTGCCGAAGGCGAGATCGTTTCTTCGCTATTCGGCGCTACCGACGAAGCCGGCATCCCAGACGCCATCACTTTCCAAATGGCAGAAATTTTGGGTAGCAAAATCGACTTTATCCGCGACCTACGCAAAGGCGATCGCTTCCGGCTGGTTTACGAAACGCACTCCCATCAAGGCAAGGAAGTTGGCTCTGGTCGCATTCTGGCGTTGGAATTTAACAACGACAAAAAAACCTACGACGCTATTTGGTTCGAACCTGAAGATGGCTCAGGTGGCTATTACGACTTCGACGGCAAAAGCCTGAAGGGCGCGTTCCTGCGTAATGCGTTGAAATTTTCTCGCGTAAGCTCCAACTTTGGTAAACGGCGCCACCCCATTCATGGCAGCTGGCGTAGCCACAATGGCGTTGACTACGCTGCACCTACCGGCACGCCTATTCATGCAACCGCCGATGGCATTGTGCAGTTTGCGGGTAAACAACGAGGCTTTGGCAACATAGTTATTTTGAAACACAAAAATAACATTACCACTTACTATGCTCATCAGCACCGTATTGCCAAAGGCGTGCGCAAGGGCACAAGGGTGGAACAGGGCCAGCTTATTGGCTATGTTGGCGCTACAGGTTGGGCTACCGGCCCCCACTTACATTACGAGTTCCGCGTAAATGGCAAACCCGTAGACCCGCTGTCGGTCGACTTACCCGTGGCCGAAGCCCTTACGAAAACACAAATGGCTGCATTTCAGTCTACGCTGAACAATTATCGCAACCATTTCGCTTTGCTGGCAGCCCTGCAAGACGAAGGACAAAGCAGTATCGACAGCGAAGTTAAGGTTGCCCAGGCTAACAACTAAAAAGGTTTAACCGCGTGTCTGGCCATTTATACATTGGCCTTATGTCTGGCACCAGCACCGACGGTGTCGATGCTGTGCTGGCCAATTTCGCCAACCCGCTGCAGCCACAAGTTGTCAGTGCCGTTGCCTTGGCAATGCCACCAACGCTTCGCAACACACTGCTTGCACTGAATACACCTGGGGAAAACGAACTGCATCGCGCTGCCGAAGCAGGCCTGGCGTTAAGCCAGCTTTACAGCACTGCATGCGAACAGCTTTTGCACAAAGCTAAAATATCTGCCACCGATATTTGCGCTATAGGCGCGCACGGGCAAACCGTGCGACACCACCCAGACCTTGGCTTTACCATTCAACTGAATGCGCCGGCACATCTGACCGAAATGACAGGCATAGACGTTATCGCCGACTTCCGTTCACGCGATATTGCTGCAGGCGGGCAAGGTGCACCGCTGGTGCCGGCATTTCACCAAGCACTATTTGGCAAAGAAACACCCAGGGCAGTGGTCAATTTAGGTGGCATTGCCAACATTACCCGCCTACACCCAGAAGCTGATATTATCGGTTTTGACACGGGCCCAGCTAATGTATTGCTGGATTACTGGTGTGAAAAACACACTGGCCAATCGTTCGACCATAATGGGCAATGGGGTTCTGGGGGTAGTGTGAACGTTGCTTTGC
The DNA here is from genome assembly GCA_002694155.1 of Pusillimonas sp. GTDB lineage: Bacteria > Pseudomonadota > Gammaproteobacteria > Burkholderiales > Burkholderiaceae_B > Neopusillimonas. The sequence goes on from NZLH01000016.1 coordinate 5,165, forward strand.
TTGATTATTTTCTACAAAGCGAACCCTGGTTCACATTGGCGCCACCTAAATCTACCGGGCGCGATCTTTTCAATGCGAACTGGCTTGATACACGCTTAAAGCAATGGCAAGATGCCAACAAAACAACAAGGCTGTTACCCCAGGATATCCAGGCAACCCTGGTCTTGCTTACTGCAAGGTCTGTGGCAAACGCCATCAAGCAATACGCTGCCGGTACAGAAGAAGTACTGGTTTGCGGAGGTGGCGCTAAGAACACAGCTTTAATGCGCACACTACAGGTAGAAATGGCGTGCCCGGTTGCGCCAACCGATAACTTGGGCGTAGATGCACAGCACGTAGAAGCCCTGGCGTTTGCCTGGTTGGCATGGGCTTACGATACCCAACACCCTGCCGGTATGCCCGAGGTTACAGGGGCGCGGCACCCCAGCATTTTAGGATGCCGCTATTACGCGTAAAAACCGCGCCTGCGTTAAGCTGCAAACGACGAACCGCACCCGCAGGTAGATGTGGCATTCGGGTTGCGAATAACGAATTGGGCCCCTTCAAGGTCATCTTTGTAATCGATTTCGGCACCAAACAAATATTGGAAGCTCATGGGGTCGATTAACAACTGAACGCCCTCTTTATCGATGGCCGTATCGTCTTCGTTAATGACTTCGTCGAATGTAAAACCGTACTGAAAGCCCGAGCAACCACCGCCCTGCACAAAAACCCGCAACTTAAGATCGGGATTGCCTTCTTCGGCCAAAAGATCTTTAACCTTGGACGCAGCGGCGTCGGTAAACACCAACGGTGGTGGTGGGGCTTGCAAATCGACGGATTCAGTCACATTGCTCATTTGATACTCCAGTGCGGCAAGTGCCGCGTTAATCGTTCATGAATTAATCATGAAGGTTCGTTACTTTCGGACGGGGCTTCGGAATTAGGCAAATTCACAGACCGGGAAACCCGAACCGCCCCCCCTTCAATAATGTTTAGCGTAACAGAAGTAAGCGTTACACCTTCTGGCATGGTTAACAACCCTTCTAAACGCTGGAACTGGTCGAAGCTGACAGGAAACGAAGACACTGCGTTATCTGACGCAGTGGTCCCTTCCATAGCCTGACCCGTAGCAGGACTTAACGTTATTTTAACGCTTTCGCCATTTTTTTCTGCATTAGCCACAAACTCAACATGGCCATTAAACTCACTTCCTGGTTGCGCATTACGGGTTAATAAAACCCTGTAGGCCAAGAATGTGCCGTTAGGCTGAATAGTAAGCGCCCGGATACTTACTGAACCCGACGGCCCCGGAGGCAAGAGCTGATCGTAGAACGCCAGGCGCTCACCCGACTTAGCCAAATCGCTTTGGGCGCGCTGAAGCGACGACTCGAGGCTGCGGCGCGTACTTCGCTCTACCGACAGCTGGCTTTGCAACGCTTCTTTTTGCGCTACCAGTTGCGACATGTCGTAACGCAACTGCGCCACCGTAACATCGAATTCAGTTTGCAGGTTTGAATACTGCTGGGCAGCCTTACCCAATTGAATATGCTGACCCACCGTAAAACCCAAACCCATAGCCACTACCCACACTAGCAACCATAAGGTCCACCGCCAGATACCCGAACCCTTCTTTGGTCGACGCCTTCCAGCAGAATTTGATTGTTTGCTACCCATGTAATGTTGGAGTGGTAAAGCAAGAAAGAGTTCCGGCTAATTGCCGTGAATACAACGTATTAACAAATGAACTTACGGCAGAACCGCAACCTGTTCCAGGCCTGTTGTCTCGGGAACATCAAACATTAAATTCATATTCTGAACGGCTTGCCCTGCGGCACCTTTTACCAGGTTATCTTGAACAACCAGAATAATAAGCTGACCCGGGTTAGGCCGTTGCAACGCAATGCGAAGCTGGTTTGATGCACGCACCGAGCGAGTTTCGGGGGCGCTACCAGCGGGCATGACATCGACAAACGCTTCGCCGTTATAGTGTTGTTCGTATAAGGCCTGAAAGTCGGTGTCTTGGGCGCTTGGAGGAATACGCACATAAATGGTTGAGAACATGCCACGAATCATGGGCACCAAATGTGGCAAAAAGGTTAGCTGCACTGCACCGCCCGCAATACCTTCAAGCTGCTCGGTAATTTCAGGGTGATGACGATGACCACCCACACCATAAGCCTTGAAATTATCACTGGCTTCCGAAAACAAAGTAGGTACCGAAGCCTTGCGCCCTGCACCCGACACGCCCGATTTGCAGTCGGCAATAATATAAGAAGGGTCGATTAAGCCTTGCTGGCGTAACAACGGCAACAACCCAAGCACCACTGTAGTAGGATAGCAACCCGGGTTGCCCACCACGCGAGCGCTGGCAATTTTCTGGCGGTTTAACTCGGGCAGCCCATAAACCGACTGTGCCAGAATATCTGGGCATGTGTGCGGCATTTTGTACCATTGCTCGAACACAACGGTATCTTGCAGGCGAAAATCGGCAGCCAGGTCAATAACGCGTACGCCGTGATCTAGAAGGCTTTGTGCCTGTGCCATGGCAACCCCATGCGGTGTTGCAAAGAAAACGACATCGCACTGCTCGAGCGGCGAAGTTTCAGGTGTTGTAAAGCAAAGGTCAACATGGCCACGCAAGTTGGGATACATTTGCGCCACCGGCATCCCTTCTTCTTTACGCGACGTTATGGCAGTCAGTTCTACATTGGGGTGGCGCGACAACAGGCGCAACAGTTCGACACCGGTGTAACCGGTGCCACCAACAATACCTACTTTAATTTTTTGTCCGTTGCCTGAAGCCATGCAGAACCCCAAAAAAATTTAACTTTACGCCATTATGCAATGGCACGAAAAGAATTAAGAATACAAGTGCGACAACTAAAGCCTAGTGCCGCCAAAATGCCAAAAGCCCCGGCAGGTGCCAGGGCTTTTGTTGGGGCAGGCCCGATGACCGCCCTGTAGACACCGCGAAAATTAACGCTTGCTGAACTGCTTGCGACGGCGGGCTTTGTGGAAACCCACTTTCTTACGTTCAACTTCGCGCGCATCGCGCGTAACCAGACCAGCTTGCTTAAGTACGGGCTTCAGCGTTTCATCGTAGTCGATGAGTGCGCGTGTAATACCGTGACGCACTGCACCTGCCTGGCCGTTCTCACCGCCACCATGCACGTTGATGTGAAAATCGAACGATTCGAGGTGGTTGGTAAGCTCGAGCGGCTGACGCACAACCATGCGGCCGGTTTCACGAGCGAAGTATTCATCTACAGGCTTACCGTTGACAACGATGTTGCCTGAACCTTTTTTCAAGAACACACGAGCGACTGACGTTTTGCGGCGCCCGGTTCCATAATTCCAATTACCGATCATGACCTGTCCTTAGATTTCGAGCGGTTTAGGCTGCTGAGCAGAATGGGGGTGCTCGGCGCCGGCATAAATCTTGAGTTTCTTGGCCATAGCGTAACCCAGAGGCCCTTTGGGCAACATGCCTTTAACGGCTTTCTGGAGCGCACGGCCGGGGAAACGCTGCTGCATTTTCTCGAAATTGGTTTCGGTAATGCCGCCTGGATAGCCCGAGTGACGATAGTAGCGCTTGTCGAGCGCCTTGTTACCGGTAACGACAATATCGGCTGCGTTAATAATGACGATGTAATCGCCGGTGTCAACGTGGGGAGTGAATTCTGGTTTGTGCTTGCCGCGCAGGCGACGTGCAACTTCGCTGGCTACACGCCCAAGGACTTTACCCTTGGCATCAATCACGTACCAGTCACGTTTGACTTCATGCGGCTTGGCCACGAAGGTCTTCATGATGGTTCCTAAAAAATAAAATAAAACAGGGTCTAAGCGTTGTTCCTCGCCCGTACCCTTACCTAGAAAAGCCCACAATCATAGCATAAATTATTGTTTTTGCGTAACTATTGCTTCTTTGCCCGGTTTAGCGCCCGACTTAAGTAGCTGTCGTAACTGCCCTCTGCCAAACGGAACCACGGTATGGTTTGGTCGCGAAAGCCCATATAGTTGTCATACACCTTTTTGAACTGCGGATACTTTTCGTTGAACTCGGCATACACTTCCTGCGCCGCATCGTAACAAGCATCCAATACCTCTACTGGAAACGCACGCAACTCGGCACCGTTTGCAACCAAACGCCGCAAAGCATTGGCATTATGGGCATCGTAATTGGTTAACAATTGCTGACCAGCATAACGCGAAGCCAACTCAACAAGCGATTGATACTGCTTGGGCAGCTCGGCATAGGCTTTGTCGTTTACGTACAACGACACCTGGGCTGAGCCTTCCCACCAGCCGGGGTAGTAATAGTATTTGGCTACGCGCTGCAGGCTTAGCTTCTCGTCGTCTAGCGGGCCAACAAACTCAACCGCATCAAGTGCCCCTTTTTCAAGCGACGGATAAATATCACCCGGCGAAATTTGTTGCGGAATGACCCCCACACGCGAAAGCACCTCGCCGGCAAAACCGGCCGTACGCATTTTCAGGCCTTTCAAATCGGCGACCGAATTAATTTCCTTTCGATACCACCCCCCCATTTGTGTACCGGTGTTGCCCATGGGGAAATTAACAATATTCCGGCCTGCAAACACTTCTCGCATTAACTTCAGGCCGTCGCCTTGATCCATCCAGGCGTTCATTTGACGCGCGTTCAAACCAAACGGTACGGCGGTATCGAAACATAAAGTAGGATCTTTGCCGTAATAATAGTATGAGGCCGTTTGGCCGCAATCAACCGTGCGATTCCCCACCGCGTCGAGCACGCCGAAACCGGGCACCACCTCGCCCCCGGGATACAGTCGAATGGTGAACTGCCCGCCCGAGCCTTCTTCGATCATTTTGCAAAATACCTCGGCCGACCCAAACAAGGGCGGCAAGGTAGGCCCATAAG
>NZLH01000006.1 GCA_002694155.1 Pusillimonas sp.
GCAGTCAGACCACCAGCGTCAGTAAATGATCCTTTTAATTCATCACCATTTAAAGTAAAAGTTTGCTTTCCTGCTTTTCTAAAAAATTTTGCTTTTGTTGTATTTTCTGACTCAGGTTCTATTTGGGCTCCTACAATCAAACTTCCCGTCAAAACTTTTCCATAAATAACTGGAATTGTTTTTCCTAAACCACTTACGTTTGTAGGGCCTGTATAAGCAAAACTTTGTTTACCCTCTGCACCTTTTACCAATGAGCCAGGGCCACCACTAAAATTTGTAAATGAACCATCAAAATCAACACTCTCAGGCAGAGTAGGTTGTGGTGCAAGCATCTGAGAAATACCACCTAAAACCATTGCCACACCAAGATTTGCTATACCAGCAGCTAAACTTGTTCCTGTAAAACCAAAACCCCCTGCTCCAAGAGCAAAACCAGTTCCTCCACTAACTATTCCTACAGTTATAAATGCAGCACCTAAAACAAAGTTTCCTACATCACCACTACCAGAAATTATTGGTGTAACTACTAAATCATGTGAACCTAAAGGAAGAAATAAATCTTTAAATCCTAAGTTAGTATCTACCTGCGTTATTTTATAAAAAATACCTTGTTCTTGTAATTCAAAAACATCTTTTGCAAATTCTGGATAGTTTATACATAACAATTTAATAGCATCTGCTGGTGTTTTTAAATTATAATAAATATGAGTTTCCCCATATTTTTTTCCTAAATCATCTAAAAGCAGAACTTTATTTGGCATATCTAAAAACTGCTTTTGTACTCCTTCTATAATAAGCATTATAGTTTTCAATACAACTTAAAGATTTATATTTTTGATGTAAAATTCTGTCATTACCAAGAAAAATTGCAGCGTGCATAGGATTTTTTGTACCTAATTTCATAATCAAGACATCATTTTTATTTCTTTTTTCAAAATCAATTTGTTCAAAATTACAATTTTTTGCCTGATCTAAAAAAATACTTTTACTTGTTATTAAATCTTTTGGCCTTTCATAATCTGGCATAAATATACCTAACAATTTATAGTAATCCCTAACAATAGTATAACAATCAAATTTACCGTACAGCCATTGACGGCCAACTAAGGATTTATAATTTGCCATTCATCTTGTGGAATAAGGTAAACGTACCAAGGTATTTTACTTGCTTTACAAGCCTTTTTATCAGGCTCACTTGCATCCCCTCCTTCTGGATGGCTATGAACAATGTATTGAAAAATTCCTTTAGATCTTATTTTTAAATAATCTTTTGGATGTATAGCAAAATTATCCTTTGGGGTGTCTGAAATATTTACACAGGGATAATAAATATTATCTACAACAATCCCGCAAGTTTCTTTTGGTGCGTCTCTAAGTGCGTGTTCTTTTGCGTCTTTAAAAAACTTTTGCATTAAATTTTTACCTTTGATTCTCTAAATCTTCTTTTAGGTAAACGTAAATTTGTCATGTCAATTTTACCACTCAGTTCAAGTGCAACAGTTTGAGGGTTTTCATTAACTACTCTATCAACATACCATCTATCATCAGCTTCAAAAATTGCTGTAGGATCTGCTGTTGCATTAGTACCAGATGTAAAATTCACAGCATCAAGAAATTTTTTACAAGTTTTTATTCTCAATACTTCAGCATGAATTGGATTATATAAAATAAACAATGCAGAAATAGCACTATCAGTATTTGCTATTTCAAATTTAGGTCTAGGCATAGTGCCTTTTGTTGTTTTATCAAAACCTGTAACTTTTACTGGTAAAGCCACATATGTAATACTGTTAAAAACTAAATTTGTGTTTATTTCATTCGTACCAGCATGATAATAATATGGATCGATTGTTTGTCCATTTACATTTTTGTCAAAAGTAAATTTAAATAATTCTATCTCAGCAGAAGGTTCAAGAGATTGAAACTCAGGGCTTAGTTTTACTGATGCTGGTATTCTTAAAGACTGTAAAGCAACAGTACAACTACCTGTAGTTCCATGAACTTCAGTTAAAGTAATATTTATAGGATTAAAAACTTCATCAGGGACATCTTCAAATTTAAATTGATTTGCATTAAGTACAACGACACTATAATTTTCTTCCCAATACTGAAGTTGAGAATGTTCTGATGCAAACCTAACGACATCACCATCTTTAAAAGGATGGTCAGTAAAATTTATTATTATTACATTTACAGTTTGATTACTATCAATTTCAAAAGTGGCTGGTAATTGAATCATGCCTCTGCAACCTGTTCAAATGTAGCTGTTATTGTAGCTCTATTTAAATAAGGTATTGTCTTATTCCAATTTCTACAGATCATTTTTTTACTGGCACTTTCACCAGCAGGCGTGTAATCAAAATTTTCAACACCTGCCCTTGCATCAAGAAATGTCTCTATTTCGTCTGCATCTGTTTCACTTATATTGCTCCATGTAAATTGATAAACTTTTAGATTTTGGTTTATACCAAAAGTAGATCTTTGTTGATAACCATCACCAAATTGTGCAATACGAATGTTTGGTGCGGAGTTTTTTCTAGACCCATAAGTAGGATTAACAGTTGTTGGAAAACTTGCCATTAGCTTAATAAACCTCCATCCATTTTTTGTTTTACAATTTCAGATTGTACTGCTGCCGCTATTAATTCACCTAGCTGATTTGCAGATTGGTCATTACCTTCTACAGACGATCCAGAAGCATCTACGTTGACCACTACGCTTGTTGAACCTCCTAACTTATGGTTTGGGGTTATATTACCAGACACTCCTGGTGTAAACAATTCTGGACCCTTTTCACCAACAATGTAAGGTTTACCACTTTTTACTGGTCCACCATTTGCTGCAAAACCTAAAGCTCCAAAAATACCTCCTGTTACTGAACTTCCTGCTGCGTTCCCAAAGATAGCCATGTTTAAGAAAGCATCAGCCATCTTATTAAGAACATTAGATAAAGCTTCATTTAAAGTTTGTGTTCCTCTTATTAAACCTTTTATTCCATTTCCTATATCTACTACAATCGTATCTTTTAGTTGGTCAAAAGCGTCTTGTGTTATTTTTGCTGCTTCGTTAAGTCTTTGAGTTTCCTGTACTGATTCTGACAAACCATTTACTTGTTCATCAATAGCATCTTGGGATGCTTCAAGAGTAGTTAATCTTTCTTGATCTTCTTTACCAAGTATGCCCACCTCTCTTTGTTTTTTTAAGAGAGCGTCTACTTCAAACTGTATATTATCTTTACTAATTTCGCCTTCTTTTTCTAAGTTAGCGATTGTTTGAGCTAACTCAGGGTTTAATCCTTCTTTTCGTAGCTCTAATATTCTGGCTGTAGTGCTTTCTTGATCCTTTATTTGCTTAACCATATCATTAAATTTTGAGGACATGGTATCAGCTTGAGTTTTAGCTTTCTCTCTTATTGCAAATATTTGCTCTTCTTTTTGCAACTCCTCTAAAAGTGCTGCTTTTTTAGCACCTGAACCTCCCTGACCTCGCATACCTTCTATAGCTGCTCTTCTATCCACTAATCCTTGAGCCGTAGTATTACCAAGTGCTGCTGCATCTGCAACAGTTCTAGTTGCTGCTGCTGCTGATAAACGATCCCTAGCTCCACTAATTCTTAATAANAAATTAGCTATTCCTGCTCCAAAAGCCTGTAATTTTGTTACCGCTATTGCCATTTCACTCCCAATAAGTCTTGTACTCTCTCCAAAATTCTTTAGTTTCTCAATTCCATCCTCTCCTATTCTAGTTCCCATCAATTTCATCGAAGCATTAAAAGCTGCTGTTTTACCCTGTGATTCTTCTATTAATTTTATACGAGCTTCCTGTGCTGATCCCTGTAATCCTATTGCTGCTGTAACAGCATCGGTATTTTGAGCAAAAGGACCCATAGCTTGTCCTAACTGACTTATGGCAGAAATAGTTTGCTGGATAGTCTGTAGAGCAGCAGTAGCAACAAGACCTCCTGCAAAACCGCCTGTCTGTCCTCCTAGTTTTGACCCGATCAATCCACCACCAATACCAGCAGCAGCACCTAACGCTCCTTGTCCAAATAACAATGGAAACGCACCACTTATTAGTGCTCCTGATATATCTCCTTTTGTAAACGCTGGTGCTTTAGGTATAGGATTACCTGGCAATAGTGTTCCTTGATTCGTAAATTTTAACGGAGAACTAGGACCCATAGCTGCACCTGAGTGCCTAGGTATTACCGCTTTCTGTGTTTTTGCCGAGTCTTTTTCTATTTTGTTTTGTTTTGCTTTTTCTTTGGTTATCTGCTGTTCTCTTCTAAAAGTTTTAGTTGCGAGAGCTAGTTTGTCTCGTTCTGTTTTTAAGGCTGCTTTTCCTACACCCTTTTGACCCATTGCAATATCATTTAACTTTTTTATTCTTCGCTCAAGATTATTTAACTGCTGGTTAATCTTTTTAACATTCAGTTGTATATTTACTTCGTAATTAGAGCCAGCCACTAATTTAGATAAAACATTGATTCTAGTTTAGCGTACCTTACGATATTGGGCTTTCTTTTGGGC
>NZLH01000002.1 GCA_002694155.1 Pusillimonas sp.
AGCACCGAGGGGTCACTTGCAGGGAGGAAAGGACTCAAACCTCGTCTGCAAACATTGTCACCGGGGAGATCCAATGTCTCCCACATCATCTAAAAACTGTTCGATCTCTGCAAGCCTTTCTTTCGGAAACTCAGTGTGCTGCCACTTGCAGACGGCTGCGCGGGATATACCTAGCGCACGCGCAAGCTCTGCCATTGATGCATCTCGCATCGCCAGCTTTACTTTGAATTCACGCCACAGTTTGTCTTCCATGTTCGAAAAGTAGCAAAAGAGGTTTGCATGGTCAACCTATTCGTGTATGTTGCTTAACACTGTAAACCGAGGCGACGAGATGATAAACATAAGGAAAAACGTTCCTATACCGAATCCAGATGCGAATGAGCACAGGTATAAGCATCGGGATTTGTATGATTTGGTCGAGCGATGGGAGGTTGGCGATTCTGCCGTCATCGAAGAACGAATGGAAAGAGATAAACATGGAGCGTGGAAAAATACCCGATACAGCACCCTGCGAAGATTGGCAAAAGGCAAGGGACAAGAAGTTCATTTCTACCGCAATCTTGTAGAAGGCAGATTGGAAGCGTGGCGGGTCAGATAATGCAATCAATAAAACGAAAATGGTGGTGTTACCACAAACGGAACCCAGAGGTATATGAACTCTTTAAGCGGTACACCTTTCAGCTAATCCGGGCAGGCCACAATCACTACAGTGCCAAGGGAGTGTTCGAGCGTATCCGATGGCATTCCGACGTAGAGACTGCTGGAGAGCCCTTCAAGATCTCCAACAACTACACACCGTATTACGCTCGACTCTTCATGACCGAGTTCAAGCGGCACGATGGATTTTTTCGTATCAAAGAACTAAAGGACAACTGATGCACCCAGATATTTACGAATGCAAGGTGTGCGAGGAAGAAACAGAGTTTGCATACATAGAAGCAGAGCGAGGCGACCGCTTTCAGCCTGGATGGGATGCCTGTTTGAAATGCACGGTGTGCGACGATTTTATTATAGAAATGTGGGAGTTTTGTGATGACTAAAATGACGACAACAGAGGAAGGAAGAGAGGTGTTGGGTCAGGTTTGCCAGAAATGGATTGTAAGGGTTGGGCAGATTTTAGGAGAGCCTGACCTAGAAACGGTTTGGGGAAGGGCTTTGGTAACTGCTGATATTGAGTGGCGACAAGGTGATTTTGAAGACTCAATTGTTCGCTTGGTCATGTTATACGAGGGCTTGGTGCAAGATCCGCACTACGAAACAAGCGCGCGAGACTTATGGACGAGAACACAACACTAGGAAAAAACTATGGCTGATGGAATAGTAAACATACGCGGCAAGGATTACATAACCGTACCCAAGCGTATGGCAGAGTTTCGTAAGGAACACACGATCAAAGAAGGGTGGGCGGTAGTCACAGAGTGCCAGGACATACCTGACAAGATCAGAGTCAAAGCAATGATACTCAACCCCGCTGGCATGGTGGTCGCGACCGGGCACGCAGAAGAAAAACCAGGCAGTAATCCAATAAACAAAACAAACGCGGTGGAGAACTGCGAAACCAGCGCGGTAGGACGCGCCTTAGCAATGTGCGGCTACGGTGGTGAATCGTTTGCCAGCGCGGAAGACATGGCGCGAGTTCAAGCAGCAGAAACACCGATTTCGTCAGACGTAGTCGCAGAGATTGAATCTAAAGCGAAGCAAGCCAGTGTAGACATCGACCGAATAACCAATCGGTATGGTGTCCAGAGTTTGCANGATTTGTCCCAAGAGGAGGCNGTNGAAGCTNTNAGGATCATCTCTAAGCAANTNAATAAAAAGGACGACGATAAATGAAGCAGGGCACACCAGAATGGTTNGACGCGCGTNNNGGGTGNTGNACNGCNAGTCGATGCCATGACGCANTNNCNANNACTAAATCAGGTTGGAGCGCATCGCGTGAGCGTTATGCACATGAATTGGTCGCTGAGAGACTTGTCGGCANAGCACAAGATCATTTTGTCAGTGCTGACATGATGTGGGGGATTGAGCAGGAACCAAGAGCGCGCGCCGCGTATGAATTNGTAAATAATGTTACCGTCGAGGAGGTAGGAAGCGTTCCACATCCCTCAATTGAATGGTTTAGCGCCTCACCTGACGGACTAGTTGGTAAAGATGGGCTTGTAGAAATAAAATGCCCTAAGACGACCACTATGATATCGACTGTGCTTTCGGGAGAAATACCAAAAAACTATATCACACAAATGCTTTGTCAGTTGGCATGCACTGGACGCAAATGGTGTGACTTCCTCATGTTCGATCCTAGAGTGCCGCCAGCTAATCAACTATGGGTTAAGCGTTACGAGCCCGAAGCAGAGATCATCGCCCAGTTAGAGGAGAATGTGCAATTGTTCTTGTTAGATGTAGAAGTAATACTCAAGACGTTTCAGTCCAAAACCTCTGGGTAATCCCCAACCCTGATAAGCTCAGTCACCTCAACCGCTCTGTCACCGACCTGGTCAGCCCACCGAGAATCCAAAAACTCATCGGCTGCTAGGTCGTACTGACCGCGTGACATAGCCTCTAGCGCCTTTACAAAGCCTCGTAGACGGGTCAGTCCAAGGTTAAAGCAGAGATTTATCATTGCATCCCGGCGCGGCTTGTTGAGGTCTCTGTACCAGTCATACGCACCCTCTAGCTCTTTATCGCATCGAGCTATGTCATTCATCAACAGGTATTCGATCTCGTCATCAGACAAGCCGATACCACCATCTTCGTCAACGCAACGCCCGACACCGATAGTCGTCTTATCTGCTGTACACTGGTATGCAAAAGCCTTTACACCTTCGTGCCGCTTCAATGTTTCTACTAGTGGCCCCACAAATGTCACCATTACTTCTTCACTTTGTTCATAATGCCAATGACCCCGCGCACGCCAAAGGAGGCCGCGATAATCACACTAAGGCCGTACTGATACCATTCTGGCATGGTTGATAAAACGCGGAATCCTTCTTGCACATGGGGAACCGCCGGGGGAATGAATGCCAATATCAGTGGGATAGAAAATAGGATAGTAATCCACTCGTCTTTCCAGCTTTGATTGCTCGCGCGCGCCATTGCGGTTTCCCAGTCTGCAGCACTCTGCGCCTGAGTCGTCATCACTTTGGCCTCTGCTTCTGCTTTGGCTTTAGTCTTTGCGACCTTGCCCTCTAGCCAGGTTTTGCCCAGGTCAGCGACGGGGCCGATCAAAGATCCTAATAGGCTCATTTACCATTCCCTCTTGTTACCCANGCTGAAGCGCCNAAGAAGGCAGCAACCAATCCCGCGATTGCCACAAAGTAGACCGATGCAATATCCCCTAANATAGCAGCGGCTTGNTCGAGCCCAACAAANGTACATANAACGATCAGCGTGGGATACAGTAGCATGCCCCACAGTGCGAACCAGGCCATGCCGCGNTGCGCGTTTGCTTTGTCTTGTTGGAGCCGAAGCTCTTGCAGTTGCTGACTNGTTTCGAGTTCGTCNTCAGTNACNACACCGTCACCATCGGTGTCATATGCACTGTATTCNGANCCGTCNTNNAGGCGCTTGGCGTTCACTGAACCTCAGCCTCAATGACTTCTTCTTGTTGGTTATGATTNAGTTGTTGNTCTTCGCGCTTGATAGCTTCTGCATGAAACAAGATAGAGTTTTCTGTTTCNTGNGCTTCCAAGATGAGCGCAACATGACGNTCCCGNAATTGCATTATCCGTTTAGCTCGGATGACACCATCCTGCGTTAAGTTCTCTTCCGTGTACTCGACATCGTCAATTGTGATCATAAGGCTACTCCGTTTTCAACAGTGTAAACTTTATACTTAGTCATAGAAAGTAGTGTTTGGTCGCACCTTTACGGGTATGCANTANGCAGTAATGTTCTCTTGGNTNTAAANACGACGNTTNTCAATCGGCTTNACAGAACCTTGTTCAAGCCACACGGCGAACTGATTNCATCGATGTAGATTGCGGAAATGAAAGTCACCTGGCACGCGCTCGCCCTCGACCATCATTATCAACAGGAACGCCATAATCATTGGCTACTGCCAGAAATAGTAGGAACTGAAGATGAGTGTCGGCCCTGCGATGCCGGTGATAAGAATGGCCCAGAGGATTTTTTCCAACAGACTCACCCGAAGGCTTTAAGAATCAACACAAATATCAAAACTGCAATACCGCCACCGATGATCAAAGTCGTGCCGCCTACCAACAGTTGTTGGATCAGAATTTGCCTTTCTCGCTTCCTTTTTGCCATCAGTTTAACGTGTGCCCTCCTGTCTTGCTCCTGCTGCCTAATCGCTTGGTCATAAGACTCCAATAATTTGGGGTCTGCGACGAGCAGCAAATCTCTCAGATCTTTTTGATACCGCTCTTGATTTCTGCGAAGCATCTGTAGCTTCAAGATGTCATTTTTAGAGAGCGCATTAAATGCTGAACTTTTGCGTTGTACCTCGAAGTTATTGAGAGCCTCTCCGAAATCAGACACGAGAGCCATCGCTTGCTGCACGTTGGCTTTTCCCTCATTGACGTTTTGTATCACCGAATTGATCTGCTGGAGAAGCATGCCAGCGGCTGCAACAGACTCAATTATCATGGCTCACCCCATAAAGAATTGTGGCAACGCTGCCGCCAGAATTAGCGCGTAGAGCCCATATATCAAGTTCTCAAGGTGCTTGAACTTGGCGCTACCCTCTGCCAAGCGTTCTTCGATTCGCTCGTAACGCAACGCACACTCTCGCTCATGGGCGTTGACTTCGTTCAATGCTTTTTCGCCAGCGTCACTCATACGGTTATATTGACCCTTTGACTCGATGCGAGCGGCTGCGCTTCGACCTTGTTTCCCTCTTTGGTATACAAGACAGGCAATATAGTCTCTACGGCCTCCCGTATCGTTTCGCCTTCCGCGCCTGTTCTAAGACGCTCTTGCTTCTGCACTGCGACTTGCTTCCAGCTTATTTGCGCAGATTCTCCAATAGAACCAACGTCCATTTTACCAGGGGACACCAGTGCCGGTGGTGGGTGTCTTAGCTTCGGCTATCTGTGCCGCTACCGATGCTTCTGTCGATGAAACCGCGTCGTCACCCAGAGCGGCTTTAGCCCAAGCTACCGCTGTTTCTGCCGTGATGTCGGCGTAAGGGGTGAATGAGTCGCCTGGCTCTGCTAAACCCACTATGCCATATGCTCTGCCGCTGAACGTGTCGTCTCCAACGGTCTCGCTGTCCGTTACATCGTAATGAAGCGTCGTCACGACATCGGCTTTATCGCCTTGTGTCAACGCGCGATCCATTGTCGTTATAGTCCAGATTGCTGCCATCAAATTGTCTCCGCTTGTGCTGCTGTATATGCGGCTTTTGCTTCATCTGTGAAAAATTGTGTCGCTAACGCCTGAACGTCTGCGCTTTCACTGCTTACATCATCTGTAGGGTTAACAATGTGCCGATGAAACGATCTGCTGATCTCTGTGCCGTCACGGTTAATAATGGTCGCAGTGCGAACTTGAAGAACTTTCCAACCCCCACAATCCACGATTTCTATTTTGTCCTGTACTGAACTTTCTGATAGTGCCATTTTTATCTCCTTTGGCTGGACTGTCCGACCCAAGATTTCACTTGGGTTATTGAGATGACATGTAACTGATTGTGAAAGAAACCTCTAACGTGCCCGAGGCAGCGAAAGAGGCATGTGTAAGAATATTGTTAGCGCCGCCACCGTTGTCTCCTGCATAAAACCTGACGCTGCCGAAATTAGGCTGCGGAAAATAAATTGTGAGCGTTTTATTGCTGCCTGCGGTAATACCGCTTCTGTTGCTGATTGGAACCCAAAGGTCAGGATGACCAACTTCAGACAAAAAAGGCATATTCACGGTTGCGTTTCCTGTTTGTGACCCTCTTCCTCCAGTGGTGTACAGATAAACACCAACGAGGACTAATCTGCCTATCTTTGTATATCGGCCTGCTTGTACATTCCAACTAATGCCAGAGGCAACACCGCCAAAACTCAAGTTAGGCGTGAAAGTCCCTTCTTCATATTCGTGCAGATAATTTCCTGAGCTATTACCACCAAGAAATGCACCTTGATGAGAAATTAGATAACGGCTGAGATGAGCGTCTCTCCAGCGGGCTAAAGCATCACCTAAATCTGTTGCGCCGTCAGTAGACGCACCGCTGCTATTAGCAGGATAAACATTGTCATCGCCAATGGCTAAACCTATTGTGTCTCCGTTGATAAATAGGTTGTTAGTAGCAACAACGCCAATTTTACCGATTGTGGTGCCGTCTTTGGCGAAACGCAAAATTTCACCGTCCGATGAAAGGCGATTAAAGAAGTTAGTAAACCCACCACTACGGATGTGATACGCAGCGCCATTTCCAAAAAGAACATGACCTGCATTGCTAGTACCATCTTCTGTCTTACCCACCAGCAAGTTCCCCGAACTAGTAAGATCCATCAAACTGGCACCAGTGTTGCCGTTTCGGAAACTTAGGGTAGTGGCTGTATTGACATTAGATTTACCGATAGAAAAGTCTGTGCCAGGGCTGGAAGAAAAAAACACGCCCCCGAAGGTTGTATTGCTCGAAGTAGCATCTGAGTTGCGTAACAATGCTAACGCTCCAGAAGTCGCCTGTGGGCTTCCGGCAACGTGAAATTTCGCCGACACCGATGTCCCAGTGCCAATCCCAACGTTTCCATTTGCCATGAAGGTGACCCGATCTATGCCTTGATAAAAGTTGAGATCGTCGCCGCCGGTTTTTTGATAAATGAACCAGTCGCCACCGCTGGTGCCGCCGTCGAGTTTGAAACCTACTTCACCTTGAGATTGGGTTGCCCTGTTTATTGCAATGTAAGCGTTACCCGTGTCGTCATCGACATCTAAAGCATACTCTGGGGCCGTGTTATTAATTCCCACATGAGCCGAGCTGTTTATATTTATACGATCCTGCGAATTAGTAGTGTCGATTATCCGAAAAGACCCGTTTCCGTTTTTTATTTGATAATCAGGGTTGTTGTCTGTGTCCGTGAGCGTTATTCCTGGCCCAGCGGATGAAAGATTCAAGTCGCCTGAAGCGGAAATCGCGCCAGTTACGTCGATACCTGTGGAGGTTGTGGCTAGTTTGGAACTACTATCATGGAATAACGTCACCGCACCATCTGGGACAGCAATTATCATGCTTTCATTATTTGCTGCGTTACGAACAGTGAAATTTTCAGCAAGGATGCGGAGGTTCCCTGTTCCAGATTCTTGAATGTAGCTATGGTTCCCATCATGGTAAATCTGCAAATCAGAACCAGCCCCAAAAATCGCCTTATCACTGTCTCCAAACGATATGTTGTTGGTAGTCGAAATGGCATTAGTGATAGCCCAGTTTGAGCCGTCCACCCGTGCCAACTCAAACCCGCCTTGGGTCGAGCCATCGTTGACGTGGACAGAATCGTTGGTCGTGTTTACAACAATCTCGCCTTCTGCGCCTGTGAATGCGGCTACCTGCGTGCTGGTGCCGCGCCTAATCTGTAGTTGTGTAGCCATGCTATGCCTCTATGATCGGCCAATCTTCATCTGAAAGACCAGGCCAGTTCTGGTGTAGTGTAATGTCGCGCAGAGCCTGTCGATAGGTTCTGTACTGCGCTTTTTGGTCGTCTGTAAGTGGCGAATCAAGCACCTGAGTCCAATCGCTTTCCCTTAGCAGCGCGTCCCTTTGTAGCCTCGCATTCGTTGCTTTCGATTCGTCTGTTACTGAATATTCTTTATCTACGATCTTTCCATCAACGATCATTTGCGTAGCGTCATCTGCTACACCTTCTAACACAAACTCACCATCTTGCGCCTGAATTGATAAATCTGTTTCTGCACACACGCCAGAGCGTAAAATATTCCCGCCTTCTTCATACACAACAAAGTTTTTCACTTTTTTACCTCCAGCAAGGCCAAGCTCCTGCTTGAAACAGTCGAGGTTGTGGCTGCTGCTTGTGGACTTGTTCCGTTGTTTTCAGCGGTGAGTGTATAAGTGACCGACCCAGCACTGGCGCTGAAATCTGTTAGCGAGAATGAGAAAAAGTGTGTCTCACCAACTCCGGTAAGGGTTTGCGTGAAGATTGTAGAACCGCTGCGCTTGACCCGCGCAGTGACACTATGCGATCTCCCACTTGATGGCACGGCCTTGAAGCTCGCAAAAATCAGAACGGATGCGCCTGTAGCCGTATGGCTGACAGTTTGGATTGTCACTTCATTGTCACTGTTGACAACACTGATGTTGCCCGCTGTAAACGCTGACGCGGCGTTACTTACCGCATTATTTTTTATCTGAGCGGTGTCTACGCCAGCGGCGTGAATGATTAGCTGTCCAGCGCCATCAGTGTCTAGGGTGACGTTATCTATATTGATACGGTTAGCGTTGATTGTTCCAGTAGTGATAACGCCGCCAGAGATAGAGGTGACATTGCTGTTGACCTGACCGCCGGTGATGAACCCACTGTTGTTTGTCAAAGTACTGATATTGTCGCCCTGAACGACAATGCTACCCGCGCTAATTATCGTTGCCGCGCTTACGGCACCGGTCGCACCCGCGACGCTCTGGACAGGAGCGGCACTAGCCGCTTGTGTGCTGTTTACGAAGCCAAGATTGTTGGTTAGCTCGCTTATGTTGTCGTTGGCAACAACGATTCCACCAGCACTTATAATGCCCGAGACATCGAGCCTAGCGGTTGGCACCGTGCCTGACGCGATATTGGATCCGTGTATATTCGTGACCGAGACCAGCGCCGCGTTGATAGATCCAGCAGTAACAGCGCCGAGATTTGCAGATATAGCCGACAAACTAGAGACGTTCATTTTTGAAGCGTCAATGGTCGATGCAGCGATCTTGCCGCCAGTGATTTGGTTTGCCGCAATGTTGGCTGTCTGAATGAACTCGAAAGATCCAATAGCTGCAACCACCGCAGATGTGGTTATTGAGCCGCTTTGAATGGCTCCGATCACCGCAGAATCGGCGAAAATCTGAGAAGTGTTTAGCTCTGCGCTGGTCAGACTACCGGCTACCACTTCAGATGCGCTCACAGAATTCGCTGCAATAGCATTTGCGGTGACAGAATCCGCTGCCAGCTTAACCGCGCTTATCGCGCCGCTTGCGATAGAATCAGCGACCACCGCCCCGGTTTGAATCGATGCAGTCGAAATCTGGCCCGCCGTGAGGCTCGATGCTTGAACCTGACCGAACACCTGAGTAGCTAGATTCACTTGATCGTCAAGGTCAGACGCGCTTATCGCTTTGGTGAAGCTGGTGCCGGTGAATCGATATACCTTGTTGTCGGTAGAGAGCAGAACGACTCGACCTTGGAAGTTACCTGTTGTCGGCAGGGATGAGACTACCTCAACGGGTCGCACGGTGTTGCTGAATCGGTCTGCTGCTAACGTGCCGGTAAGATCCGCCGTATTGACTAGCGAGGTAAACTCTGGCACCGCGCTGTTATAGCGGTATATTTTGGGCGGACTGTCGCCCGTATTAAATACGAACTTCGGCCCAGTATAACCTGTCGGGCTGGGCAAACTCGACACGACCGACACTGGCTCTACGCCTGACGCAAACGATGCTGCTGTTACTGCGCCAGGGCTTACCGATGACGCTGTGAATAGGTTTGTACTCCATGACGAGCCTGTCCACACAAACAACGTACTCGTAGTCGTAAGGAACTTGATTTGCCCCACATGGTCGCCCGTAACTCCTGACAATGTGCTGACAGGTTCAATACCGAAGGCATCACCCGCTGCAAACTGGTCAAGCACTGGCTGCGCCAAGTCATCAAGCACAATCTTTTGCGTCGTAGCGTTGACGGAGTTGCTGATCCCAGAGAAGTTGCCAGAGCGATCCGCGCTCCTAAGCCAGTAATAGCGCGTGACGTTATTACCCAAGCCAGTGACGGTGTGCTGATCCGATTTAGTTTTGACGATCAGCGTCGATGTGGCTTGGTTATCTACAGTGTTCTCGAATATCTCAACGAAGGCCAAATCGCTATCAGAAGGCAGATCGTAGTTCAGTTTGATCTGTTGAATGCCGCCGGTTGCGCTTATGTTGCCAGGGATACCAGGAGGCGTTTGGTCGCCTTGCAATGTGATATTCGAAGTGACAAATGCCGATACCTTGCCGGTAACTGTGACAGCCCTGACTCTGAACTGGAACTCCTCAAGCTCTTTCATGCCGGTCACAACAGTCGAGAGACCATAAACATTCACTGACGAGAAGTCGGGATCAGCGCCTGAGATGGCTTCATTCACGCCACCGTAATTCAATTCGATAGTCGTAGCATCTGCCACAGACCCGTAGTCAACGGTAGACGTAAACGAGTTGGCAACCGCGCCTAAATCTATTTCACCGGCAGTCGTGCGCTTGAACTGGACTTCATAGAACTGGACGTAAGTGTTTGGAGTCGGCGCAGTCCATTTCACCTTAAT
>NZLH01000017.1 GCA_002694155.1 Pusillimonas sp.
ATCAAAGTCATGATGGCGGCTGATGCGGCCAAGGCCAAGGGCAACATCCCTGCCAAGATTGACCAGCTTGTACAGGTGATGCGGCGTTGCCAGATCGACTGGCGCGATGTCCTTAACCGCTTTATCGGTGGTGATCAGCCTGATGATTACACATGGCGCAGACCACAAAAGAATGCCTGGTTCAATCAGGGTGTGTACTTGCCCAGTGTTGACAAGCTGGGGGCTGGTGATGTGATCGTTTATGTTGACACATCTGGCTCTGTATCAGGTGGCGAGTTATCCCACTTCCTTGGTGAGATGAATGCTATCACTGAAGATCAGAAGCCACGCTCTGTGACAGTGATCACTTGTGACACCAAGGTTGGCACTGTTCACAGATATGAACAGGGCGAGGTCATTGAGAAGATTGAGATCAATGGCCGTGGCGGCACTAGGGTTACCCCGGTGTTTGACTACATCGAAGATCATCAGTTGCCTTGTGACAACTTTGTCGGGCTGACTGACTTGGAAATATCTGACTTCCCCGATGCACCTGACTTTCCAGTGCTTTGGGTTTCAACCGATATCGGTAGTGACCGCGCCCCTTGGGGTGAGGTCGCTATCCTCAAAATGGGAGATTGATATGACTTATACACCAGAACAGCATAAGTCTCTTGCCTTTGCGGCAGAGCAAATTGCCAAGGCTCGTAAGGAATGGGGTGCGCCCTATTCCTATATACAGGCTTTATCAGAAAGTCGTTCATATCGTATGGACGATGATGCCACTGAGTACAAACGTGGCATTGAGGATCTTAGTTCAAATCTACGCAGGGCGTTTGAGGATCACATAGAAAATCTTTGTCGGCACATCCGCAATATCCGCAGGGAACGCAATGAGCGTGAAACCTATAATCCTGTCGGCAGGATTGGTGGCGTAGGCGTTGCCTACGCGGCTCGTGCGCTTGATTATGTGTATCAACGCACACGCACTCAAGTTGATCTGTCCAAGCCTTCTGACGATAAGAAGGTTGGTGTCGAGAATGATGGCGGCTCATACTTTGAGAAGGTCTATATCACTATCGGTATCGGCTGGAAAAAGCTGGTGCATGATCGTGGGCTGGCAATCATCAACTCATCTGCTGGCTTACGCTTTGTCCTGACTGCCAAGCCTCGTACCTTCAGCCATATCGATGATGATATGACCAGAGTGTTTGAAGTCAAAGTAGTTGGCATCAAAAGCAAGAAGGGATTTGTCGAAGATGGCTGGCTGTTGGTTCATGGTCAGTCCAGTGGTGACGCTCCGGTGTATGACCACAAGCACGATAACAAGCTGGACGCCACCAACAACGTGCATGCTTTTCATCGATCACTAGGTGACTGTAAGAAGCTGTTTGACCGTAGGGTCAAGGCTCATGTCCTTAACGAATTAGACAACGTGTAGGGGGCTTGCAATGCAGGAACACTTTTTCTGGGTCGTGACGATATTTTTATCGTCATGCCTGTTTTCGGCTTTTGTATTTTACTGCATAGCCATTTTCAACCTGATTAGAAGGGAGACTGATGATGCCTAAATTTAAGGTAATTTTTACCATAGAGGTAAACACTGAGGCCGCAGACCGTGAAGAGGCAGAGACGATTGCCTTGGACTGTGCTGATTGGAGCAATGCCGATATTGAAGTGTTAGAAGAGGATAATGACGATGATTAATCATCATAACGCACCAAAATTTGGTTATGCTGGATATGAATATAGGCCAGCTATTGAGCATGAAGATGAAGAGGGTGTCCGAAAGGTCACCCACTTTGTCCATCTAAACTGTGATGAAGAGCCAGACTTTGTTATCGATGCCAGCCCATACGCATGGCTGACACTGGAAGAGTTTCAGTATCACATCGACATGAAGCAGGGCGGTGTCGAGAAAATAACCGAAGATCAGATACTGGACAGGTTCCCCGAACTTGGCGGCGGTTACTCTGCCGTGATTGACATAATCACAGAACTTGCCAACGGTGATTTATCGCCGGAAGAGTTTCGTAAGTTTGTTCTGACAGAGGAGACAGAAGATGCTTAAATGGATATGTGTGTTCTGGCTGGGCGTGATGATATGCCTAGCCGCAATCGGTTTTATTGAAGATCCGGCAAACAATGTATTTGTCGGCATTACGGTGCTATACTGCGGTGTCTTTATATTCGCCGTGGGTGGGATCAAAATTCTTCAGAGGAGTGATTGGTGATGAATATCGATGAAGCCAAAAAGTCGTACATGGAAGAATGCAACAAAGTCGGTGCAATGCCTCGCTTTGTCACTTACATGACCTATGACCAATACAGTGAGCAATACACTATCGGTAACACAAAAGATGGTGACGTTGCTGACCTACAGCCAAACGGTGCGGTTCTGCGTATGCACTGGAACGCACCAAAATAAAGAGGGGTGGTTGAACGGCTGTAGAGGAAGCCGCAAGCGTGACACGCCCCCTCAATCTCTAGTGTGTTACGCACCTCTCCGATTTCGGTGGGCGCAATACTCCGGCGGTCTTGAGAGTGACCGGACGCCATACTTACTGCGCTATGCGTTAAGCCCTCGCGCCCGTGACGAACATGGGGGTAAGTAAGTTAACTCTACGAAAAAAGAAGGGCATGTATGGCCTTTTTCTTAGCCTACAAAAAAGAAAGGGGTGACCTGTAATGGGTCACCCCGGTTTCTTGGGAGGAAATCACAATGTAATCATGATTTTCGGAAAGTTACATCTAACTTTTCTGTGCGTCAACTACTATCATCAGTTCCGATTTTTTGACGCTCTCCTGCTATCTCTGCCATCACGGCAGAATATCCTGCCTTATCNACGAGACTATCCCAATGCTCAGGCGTGGTGCAAAGCCTCGCCGTTTTAACAGCATCCATACACAACGCCGCTTGCAGTGGTGTTATGTNAGTGTCGAGTATGACGCTCCACAGTCTCGCAATCCTAGAAAAATTATCNAGAGGNGTTCCATATTTNTCNCCCCTCTCATCTATTGTTTTTGTTGCTTCCTGTAATAATTCTTTTCCCAGCCTGTCCATCAGAACGGTGTTTCGTATTCTGGTTCTGTNANNTCAGCAAATGGNTCGTCACGCTCTGCCGTGTATGTCGATGTGACAGGATTGAAATACAGNCTTGTCTTNCCCTGTTGCCCCACCCATGAAAAGCGGCACTTCCAGATATGCACTTCACTTTCATTGCATTCTGGNTCTGGCCTATGCACGGTCAGCCCGACATCAGCTTTCGCAAACCACGCCGCACTTCCCGAAATATCATACCCCTTCGGCGCNGGTACGTTACCATTTGCGTCACGCATCATTTTTGTCGGATGCGCTACAAACCACAGATGGATGCCATGTGACTGAGCGAAAATCCTCANCTTGGTCAGCATGTCTGATATCCAGTCTGTCTCCGGCACATCCCTGTTTTTTGCTATGTAGTTATATGGATCGATGATCGCGCCTTTGATCCCGTTCCGCATCACTGCAATCTTTAATCTNTCNATNATACCGTCAACNGTGGCCATCGAACCGTCTGCCTGATACACAAACGAAAAGTGTTTCTGAATAAATGACTTACCCCGTTCCAATTCACCTTTGGTCATTCTGGGGGTCATGCCCTCAAAAAACGGCTTTTCAAAATATTTCGATATCAGCTTTGCTATGTGCAATCGTGGTTCATTTTCAAATGAGCATATGCCAAACTTCCAATCGTGCCTAACGGCCAGATTTACCATCAACTGGTCGATCAGTTCTGACTTGCCGCATGATGGATGCCCAGTGACCACGGTCAGTTGCCCCTCTACGATNCTGTANAGTTCGTCAAGGTTTGNATAGCCNGTTCCNAGACCCTTTGCCATGCCATGTTCGTAGATATCGTCCAGTTCTTTATANAAATGNGATGCGTCATACAAACCAGCTACAGGCCACGGNTTACANAATGCAGTTATGTCATTTAATTTTTTCTTGCCATGTTTGATAAGAACGTCATTAGCGTCCTTGCANTCNTCTGGNTANTCAATCTTCCAGCATCTNTCGCGCCCNATACGTCTGGCTATTTCTTCTGCCATAGCCTGACCGGCACTGTCTGAGTCGGTGGCNATTATTATTTTGTTTGCCTGATCAATTTCNTGTTTAGCGTCCCATAAAAATCGAAACTTGTTATCTTCNTCCGGGGTNATGTCGTTATCGACAACNTTCATCACCGCGCCGTTAGGAACCGAAACCACGGAGTTCCATCCNGCCTCAACAAAAGAGCAAGCATCTATCTCGCCTTCGCAAATAATCAGATCACCTTCGGCCTCCACGTTATCGATATTAAAAAATGATTGNGGGCTGCCGTTGCATGAAAAGCCTTTGTCACACAAACTTCGTATCTTCGCTGCGTAAATTTGTTTTTGATTTTTGTATGGGAACACCACGCATTCTGTTTCTTTATCTACTGAGCGGATGTATGTGTTTGATGTTTTCAGTTCTAATTTTAATGCGGTTTCTTTTGATATCCCGCGAGACTTCAGCCAAGCAATTGAATTTGCAGAAAGTTCCATGTAACTTTCTTTCGGCACAACTCTCAACTGTCTTCTCCTTAACTGAGTCTCTGGCTTTTCTAGCTTTACTTTTCCTGTCTCTTCACAGTGNTGACAATGATATAAAACATGATCGCTCTCGACATTTATTGACAGGTCTCTCATGCCCTTCTTTTTTCGTGATGAGGAGCATGACGGACACTGCACTCTGTGTTGCCCAGAGCCAAGTTTATACGCGGTACTAATAAGGGAATTTTCTATTTTCATGATTAGGTTCCTCCAAGAACACATAGACAATATTGATCTGGAGAAGCCCTGTCAACAACGCTGTTTGNTGGTATATATTATAATATAATATGATTATAATATATTAAGATTATAATATACTACCTTTCCAATAACTGCTTTATCTCTCTTCCCTCTTCCCTTGCCTCCCTACCTTTCNCAGACAAAATTTTGTCAAATATTTTTNTCATCTCAAATACATCCACAAANGCAAAATCACACACGGTTCTAAAATCATTAGAGGCAATCCATTCCACAACGGACTGCCTCTGTTTCTTNTCATTCAGATATGCATCTGAGATNGCTTGGGANAGAACCTGTCTCCAAAGCCGACACTCTGATGACTGCTCTGGGTCTGTCTCTGTCAAGCCCCCAGTAAATATGCTTCTGCTTGACCTGTCTGTCATTAATAAAAACATTACCTTGCATACAATCTAAAATTAAACTTTCATCCAGATCCGGCCTTTTGGTGGCATAATAAATTAGGATTTCTACAGATACGTCACCCTCAAATAATTCGTCAAGTTTTTTGCACTGGTATAAAAATGACACTGCATATTTTCTTGCCTTCTCAGATTTTATCGATACCGGCTTCCCTCTTATCGTGACTATTCTCCTGCTGTTAGCCTTGCTGGCTGGCTCCCCCTCAATCGTGAACTGATGTACTTTTATGGTCATATAAAAACACCTATTGACATTCATGAACAATGGCACTATCTATCAATATGTACTTGGGAGACTACACACATGAAGATTACGAACAATTATGACTTGCCTCAGTCTTTTGTCAACTTTGTCAGAAATGACAAGTATTCCAAAGGCGATGCAAACATTTCAGTGACATCAATAATTGATAGTCCACGCATCAGACTTATGCGTGACGCACATCGTGACGAGATGACCACGGACGTTAGCGATATGATATGGCCTTTGTTTGGCACTGCCGTGCATCACGTTCTTGAAAGCGCCTCGACTGATGATGGCGTGACCATAGAAGAGAGACTGTTCCACAAGATAAACAAGTGGACTCTGTCTGGAGCAATAGATCATCAGAAAGAAGATGGTAAATCAATAAGCATAACTGATTATAAAGTTACCAGTGTCTGGTCTGTCATTCACGGAAAGGTGGAGTGGGAGTATCAGCTTAACTGCTATGCGTATCTGATCGACAAGAACAAAGATTTGCCGATTAAGTCGATACAGGTCGTTGCCATACTTAGGGACTGGAACAGAAGGGACGCTGAGCGCCGCTCAGACTACCCACAAGCCCCTGTAGTGACCATAGACGTACCCCTGTGGCCTAAAGAGGACAGAGAGCGCTATGTGAGCGAGAGAGTGGCCTTACACCAGTCTGCCCAGATATCCTTTGACCTTGGTGAGGAACTGCCTAATTGCAGTGATGAGGACAGATGGAAGCGTGGTGAGGCTTGGGCTGTAAAAAAGAAGGGTAACAAAAGAGCGCAAAGAGTTTTTGATAACGAGATCGCCGCACAGGAATTTATCGGAGATCAGACTAATCTGGAGATAGAACACCGCGAGGGTGAATATGTCCGATGTAAGGGCAACTACTGCGGTGTTGCCACATTTTGCTCACAGTATAGAGGAGATATAGAATGAGCAGTACTTGGGAGACTTTATCTAAAATCGATGTGTCAGAACATACTGAAGAAAAGAATGGCCTGACGTATTTAAGCTGGGCTTGGGCGTGGGGAAAGGTAAAAGACAACTACCCCAAGGCTAGATATGTAAAGCGTATCTGGGATACGGAGTTGCCTTATACCAAAGATGATCAGGGTTACGCCTATGTCGAGGTGACGGTTATAATCGGTGATGAAGAGCAAAGCGAGTTGATGCCTGTTCTTGATTACAAAAATCAGTCTGTAAAAAATCCTAATAGCTTCCAAGTCAACACTGCTTTGCAGAGGTGCTTGGCTAAGTGTTGCGCGATGCATGGTCTGGGTCATTACATCTACGCTGGTGAGGATTTGCCGCAAGGTATGGAAGAGCCTGAGCCAGAGGTGTCGATACACCCTGCTGAGGGTGATGCCAAAGAGGCCAAAGGGTATAAGCTGATATCAGAGATATTTACCACCTTTATACCTGAGTGCGAAGATGTTGCCACTCTGCGTTCCTTCTGGGGCAAGAACAAGAATGCTCTGGAGATTTTGAAGAAGGGCAACAAAGAATTGTATGAAAAAGTTCTAGGTAACTTTACTGAACACTCTGAAACTTTGAAGAAGGGAGAAGCGGCATGACTGAGTATCCACCATCCGGGGTCTTGTTTGCCAATAAGAAAAAAACAAAACAGAACTCGCCTGACTACACAGGCAATCTGGAACTGTCTGACGAGGTTGTAAATGATCTGGTCAGTCAAATGGAAAGGGGCGTGGAGAAGCCTAAAATAAATTTGGCTGGATGGAAGAAGGTCGCCAAGAAGACCGGCGATACATTCTTGTCTCTTCGTGGTTCGGCGTTTGAAGAGAGGAGTCGTCAGTCTGTCGGCTATGCTCCTGCAAAAGTGGAACCTCTTGACGATGACATTCCGTTCTAAAAGAGTTCGGTCAAATAAATATCTGCAAACCCTGCGGGGGAGTCCGTGCTTGGTTTGTGGGTATGGCGCAGAGGCGCACCATGTCATGTTCGCGGAACCAAATGCCATGAGCATGAAAGTGGGAGATAACTGGTGTGTTCCTCTGTGCCACTCCTGTCACATGAAATTACATCACTATGGTGATGAAAGAACGTGGTGGGATTTACAAGGTATAGACCCGATTAAATGGGCTAGATCCAACTGGGAGAAGTTTAATGAAGAATGCCAGTGACATGACTGTGGAAGAGTTCGCTCTACACCTGCAACAGATGAAAGATAGGGTTTTCAATTTTCATCTTTACGGTGGTTCTAATGTTGGCAAAAGAACAGATCGTTCTTACGCCAATCAACAGAGGGGTAACTTTTTTGGAAACGTGTCGCTTTCATCAAAAGGTAAATATGATGGATAACGTGAGAGATGCGGCTGTAAACTTTGAGGCCGTTAAAATATCAATGTCGCAAGACAAGAATGGGATAACGCTAAGATTATCCCTGCACCCTAACGAGTGTCCACCTAGTCTGCATACCGACTGGGTTGGTTCACGTTACATGGTGGCAATGGTCAAGCTGAACGATCAGGACGAGCCAGAGATCCCCGATGAACAAAGAGAGATTAAGAAGATGATTGCAAGCGCAGGAATGCTGTGCAGGAACGATCATTTTGCACTTTTCCTTGGTGTCGAAGGTGGGGAAGATGAAGTGGCTAATATGTTGAGGCAAAAGCTGGGCATAAAATCTAGGTCTGAGTTTAACAACAACTCAGAGGCAAGACAAAAATTTACAAACCTGATTGAGGATTTTGAAAAATGGAAAAAGCTAGAAACCCGAATGTAGCCCCAGAGACACTGGACGTAAATCACTTGGCTGAGATGCTTGGCATGTCTAGAACTGCGTTGTTCAAGATAAGGAAGAACGATAGCACGTTCCCAGAACCAGCGTTCAAAAGCCCAAAGCGATGGACAAGATCACAGATTATCCAATGGCTAAACTACAAGGCCAACATAGTTGATGACGCTGAACAGGCTGGTAAAGAAGCCTATGGAAATGTCATAATTGAAAATAAATGACATTATTTGTACTTTAGTGGTTGACATTGTGTTTGGAGTAACTAACTATGGTAGATAATTACAGACGCATTCAAGTGAAGTTGAAAGATTTGATAGATGAAATATGGAAACATCCTGAGATTTGTTTATCAGATACAAATAATTTGGATGAATTTGTAAGTAGCGTTCTTGAGGCTGAAAGCAACTTGAACAAACTGATATCATCTTTGGAAATGAAAGGACAAGAAGATGACTGTAACGAAAAAGACTGGTAATGAAACCGTAGAAATACACGCACTGAAGCAAGGTCGCATCACATTGCGTATGATTGGTCAAACACCATTGTACTTTAATTCGATGTCTGCCAAGTCAAAGCGTGATCTTTTGATTGGTGCTGGCAAGAAGACTGCCGCACAAAGAAAAGAAATCAAACACAATCCTGAGCAAGAGTTTCAAGATAGTGTTTATACACAGGAAAAGGGAGACACTTTACTTTGTTTTCCTGCGGCTGGTGTTAAACAGGCAATGGCTACTGCGGCACTGGAGACAGGTGGTATCACCAAGTCTAGTGTACAGCGTCTGATTTTCCTTCCACAAAGTCATATCAACATCTGGGGCAAGCCCTATTTGAAAATGGATGTTGTTCGCTCTGCTGACATGAACAAAACACCTGATGTACGGACAAGGGCATTTCTGCCTGAGTGGTGTGCAGAGGTCGAGATACGATATGTTGT
>NZLH01000018.1 GCA_002694155.1 Pusillimonas sp.
TTTCAGCCAACTCGCGGTCTATCCGACGCAATTCATTCGGGGTGACATTGCCATCCTCAACCGACGCCGTCACCGCACCAAGAAAATCGCCAAACTCCTTTGCTGCGGCAGAGATGGAGCGAAACATGCGATTGCCATTGCCCACGCAGGAGACTTGGATACAGATGTGGTCCAGGTCGGTGGCCAACCCATGTAGCATTCGATAATCGCCAGTCGCCTGCATGATCTTCCGAGCCTGCGGCACCGTTAAATGGTTAGCCTTGTCGGTCAAGCAGACCTTATGCGACAAGACCGATCCATTCATATCCACTACGGCACCCAGCGCCTTCGCGCCGCCGTCGTAGTCGGAAACCGTCGATAAAGCAGCTACTTCGAATGAATAGCTCATCATGCCTCCACGACCAAGACACGCCGCATAAAGCGTTCACTAAACTCCAGCACCTCGCCATTTACCTTTAAAACAGCTACGCGCTCGTATTCGCGTTCGGTGCGTGGAGCACTTTTGTCGATTACCCGAGCACTCCATCGCACAAAAGACCCCTGCAGGCCACTGGGCAACCGCACACGCGTCCCCACTTCAATGAACACTGTCATAGATCACCTTTAAATTTTGAGATGGTGTCGGGAGGCCCGATGGGGATACGTTCATCGGAATTTTCGGGCTTCCATGGATTAGGAGCGACATCGAGGAGGTCCATAGCAACAACTAATTTGTGCTTCCACCTTGTGCTTTTTATTATTTCGCTCACACTACGGACATTTTTATAAACTGCGGTCATAGATCCGCCTTGTTTGACGTGGCGCGAACATGCTCTATCAGCGAAAATGAAAGCACTGGAAACAACGCTTCGAATAACTAAAGGAGACAATTTTTGGATATCGGAAACGGAGTAACCCTCTCCCACGAAGACATGCAAGAGCTTTACGAATATGCGACCTACCTTGCCCGGAGAGCCTTTGGAGAACCTACCGACGATCACATAGACGGCGTTTTTGATCGATTGCTTTTCAACGAGTCGTATGGCATCGGACCGTCCGGCGTGACGACTTTGCATTGAGGCGATCAATCGCAATCGCCATGCTTCATTGAAAGAAGGAGTGCCTCGACCCCAGGAGCGAGCACTGATTCCAATTGGTTCGTTGGCTGTTGTCATAGTCCGGCCTTTTTTGACGTGGCGAGAACGCCTGACATAAGCGAAGATGAAAACTCGACAAACAAACAAACACCTATTTCGAAATCGTTAAACATGAGTTCTGTCTTTGCCGCTTTGAGCCTGAAGGACATTGAAATAGTTATGTAACGCCTCAATCGTGCGAATTCTCGGGTTTTCGACTTCGCCGTAATAGAGCTTCCTGACAGTCCCCTCCGGAACTTTCGACGCCGCAGCAATGTTTCGCAAATCACTGTGCTTGAAAGATCGGAGTCTCATCACGGTGTCCGAGAAAAAGGTACTTTTCATGTCCATGCAAAAAGAATATTCCCATTTACGGGAAGAGTCAACCCACAAACGGGAAGTGTTAGGCGTGATAATCCCGGAAATGGGTAAAAACATAGTCGAAATTTTCGGGGCCAATCTCGCTCGTAACACTGGACCTGAAAAAAAATTTCAAACAATTTCTGATCTCGGTAGACGAGCAGGAATTGGTAAGTCGACTATTGCCCGAATAAAAAACAACGAGACAGCGACCAAGATCGATAACGTACAAGCCATCGCAGAAGCATTTGGATTATCCGCATGGCAACTTCTTGTCCCCGACCTAGATGTCGATAATCCACCTCAGTTAGCTGGCGGTGATATCGACGAACGGACTTACGCAATCATGAAAATGTTTGAGAGTCTAGAGGAGGGACAAAAGATAGTATTCATGAATATGCTCAAGGAAACGTTAAAGTCTAGGGGCCAACCAGGAACGGAGACCGACCCGTCAAAAAAATTCGCCTAATATCAAGGGTTCATTGTCTCGATAACAATTCAGAAGTGGATATTGATATAACAAAAGCTAATTCGAATCCTGAATTTCGAAGCAAAGACAACGTTATTTATCCAGGC
Organism: Pusillimonas sp.; assembly: GCA_002694155.1. Lineage (GTDB taxonomy): Bacteria > Pseudomonadota > Gammaproteobacteria > Burkholderiales > Burkholderiaceae_B > Neopusillimonas. The sequence goes on from NZLH01000018.1 coordinate 2,052, forward strand.
ATTTTTTTTGACAAGCATGTATCAAAATAATTTAAGTAATACTTAATATGTCAAAAATGTAAGTAGTTTGTATCACCATCATTAAAAGTGAGGCCACAATGCTCAGAAAAACCCTACTCATCATCGCCACTGGCTTTCCTTTGGCTTCCAGCGCAAGCGAAATGCCCCGCTATGACGTGGAGGCTCAATGCAAACAAATCGCCTCGATGGGGGGCAACACATCTGCCGTCATGCTCAACAGCTGCATGGATATGGAGCAAAAAGCCTATAACAACCTTAAAGCTTCCTGGAACGAAATTCCCGAGAACACTCAACGCCAGTGCCACGAGGTCGCCAGCATCGGCGGAAACGGCAGCTACACGATGCTGGAAAGCTGTATCGAGATGGAGACTCAAGCAGCAGAAAAACCCAAGAAATTTGAGTATTGACCACCCTGGAGGAACCCACCATGTCACTTGTCGCCTGCCCCGAATGTAAAGCCGATGTTAGCAATACGGCAACCAAATGCCCTTCTTGCGGCTTCACGATTCGCAAGCCACGCCGAGGCTTTTTCGGCACCATCTTTAAATGGCTGTTCATCCTGTTTAACGTCGTCATGGTCATTTGGCTGTTCACCTATTGGGGCTCAATTGGCGACATGATGAACAACAGTGCTAGTGATGCTGAACAGGCGGGTGCTGCGTTGGGCGCAACCATGGGGACCGGCATGCTATTCATGATGTGGGCGCTAGGTGACATCATTCTGGGTGCGCTGGTGTTATTTACACGGCCACGATCATAGGCGATCGATGAACACTGCAAGTCTTATCCCAATACTTATCGGCGGTATTTTTGGGCTCTTATTGTTAATAATCTGTTGGCTTGAGCGTTAAGCCGCCTAAGCCGATGTGAAAAAAATCGACCCACCGTACATATCTTGACCATGGGTTAAACGACTTACTCATGAAATAATGAGCTTACGCAAAGGAAAAAATTAGGACCATATGCGAGAATAAGAAAATTAAAGCGGATACTTCAGCCACAAAGAAAGATGATAAAAGTCGCTAGAAAATACAACTTTCCGCAATTTCCACTTTTTCATCTTGGCGTTTGCAATCTGCATACGGTATAAAAAAGTTATTGAACAACCGCATATAAAAGCAAGGGCTAAACATGTCGGAAGCTATCTCAGAAAAGTGCTTGGATGAACTATTGCTTGACCCGGAGAACCCACGTTTACCGGCGTCGTTATCGCGAGATCAACAAGCGATGCTGGACTATATTGCTACCGCTACCTCCATCGAAGAGCTGATGGAGGCAATTGCCGAAAATGACTTCTTCCCAGGCGAGCCCCTAATTGTCACCGGTGACGGGCAAGGCAAATTTATAGTTGTTGAGGGTAATAGGAGATTAACGGCACTCAAGCTTCTTCAAGATCCGAGTTACTGCTCCCACCCTGGAGAAAGGATGAGATGGATTTCAGATAACGCGAAGCATAAACCCAATAAAATTCCAGTCATTGTTTGTGCCGCTCGGTCAGACGTTTTGCCATATCTAGGGTTCCGGCACATTACCGGCGTAAAGCAGTGGGAGCCATTAGCCAAAGCGAGATATATCGAACAAATGTTTCAACTGACGGACCGATACGCCGCCGTCAAAGACCGATATTCAGAAGTCGCTCGAACAATTGGCAGTAGAAGGGATCATATTAAGCGTAATCTTGATGCTCTAGCTGTATATAACGTCATCAAGGACGCGGATTTTTACGGCATTGAGAACCTGAACGATGAATCGTTGAAATTCTCTGTTCTATCCACTGCTATAGCAGACGAACGCATCGGCAAATTCGTTGGCACAATTAAAGAAAACCAAGATGGAGAACTGTTACCCTCCGACCCTGTCCTCGATGTTTCGGTATTAAATGAGGCCACCATAAAAGAGCTTACGCACTGGCTCTATGAGCACGATGCGAAAGGCAAAACCAAGGTCGGAGAATCAAGAAACTTACGCCTGCTTTCTGCCGTTGTAAACAATTCGAAAGCGCTAAACGCGTTCCGCGCTGGATCCCCATTAAAAATCGCCTATCAGCTTACATCTGATCTAACGGAAGACTTTATGAATCTTTTGTATCAATCAGAAGGGCTGTTAACTGAAGCGGCAAGTATGGTCGCTACAGTGGATTATGACGAAGATGGGTATAGGGTAGCGCACCGCATTCTCGACAATATTCGACTGATAGGTCGTGAGTTAAAGGAAAAAAATAGGCAAAATGAAGATGAGTTTTGAAGTTGGAGAGCTCCATCCTAATACACCACACCTCTTTGCAGACTTAGCTGAACTCATGCTGCTGGTCGGTTATCTCGGTCGTAGAACCCTTCATAAAAACGATTTGGAAAGTTTGCTCCAAACTGGCGCAATCACGCCGGAAGAAATCGACGAAGAAGCTATCGTAGAACAGATCGCTTCCGCTAACAAACTGACTACTGCCGAGCGAAGTAATTATCTAGAACGCCAATTAGAAGATGTTCTAACCCAGCTTAATTATCGAGCAAAAGCGCTAGCCAATTACTACCCGTTTAAAGCCGCCGACGAGCAGATAGAATTAAGAGCAGAGTTTACGAATCAACAGCGTATATACATTTTCTTGTTGGCGTGCTCGCGACTTCGTTCGTTTCGAAAGAAAGGCTTACCCCAAAAATGGGCTAAGTATTTTGCTGAAATAAGTAGGCTAGCTTTACGCGGCTTGTTGCCTTCCAACGCAAATGCACGAATATTTGATGCTAACTCAGAAGACCGTAAAAACTATTATTCTACCAACCTAAAACATGCCTTGAAAGTGTTGGGGAGAGATCTAGGCGCAGATTGCGACGTTAAAGAATGCGAGAAGGTCAGCACATCTGGGGACGCTGGCTTAGATCTCGTGGGGACCATAGAGTTTTCTGACGGAGCGGCAACTAATTACGCTATCCTAGGACAATGTGGCGCGCAGGAAACCAATTGGCCATCTAAAACCCTTGAGGCTCACTCAATAAAATTTCGACACCTATTTAAAGTTCAATTCGACTACCCAAGTGTCATGTTCACCCCTGTCTGCTTTCGAAGCTCGACTGGAGAGTGGGTAGACAACTCGTCCGCAAATGGCGTTTTGGTCGCAGATCGAGGACGAATCCTCAGTCTTATCGATGGCCAACAAAAGTGGGACGAAATAATCGGAACAAATTGGTTTGCACAGTTTGAAGCTGACTTTTCAAGCATTGAGGTTGACTAAGTTAGTCGACTAACTCCAAATGTTCGGTAGCGCCTTCGAAACAGCCTCAAACAGGGGTGGAGGTACGGCATTTCCTGCCACCATATATCTCATACTTAAACTACCAGATTCCGTATCGGGAAACTTAAATCCTTTTGCAAAACCTTGTAGCCTTGATGCCTCTCGATAACTAAAACGACGCGCAGGACGATCCTCAACAAACCGCCATTCGTCATGAGCTACTTTAACTAGCTTTGGACTAATGGGATGAAGTGGCATATGACGGGCATTAGCAACTATGGTTTTAGATAACTCATTCCAGTCGCGCCGCCGATCTCGCGACATATAATACCAATGAAAATCGCGATCATAAAACTCCCCTTCAGGCCAATGCCGCATTCCTTTTAGCGCGTCTTTAATTGTGACGTATGGCTGAGCGCGACTCTTTCCATGAGTCGGCTCTGGAAAGACATATTCAAGATCAATGTCATCCCGAATACCAACTATAAATATACGTCGGCGTTCTTGTGCCACGCCAAAATCGGCGGCATTCAGTACCTTAGCTTTTACACAGTAGCCTGCATCCGTAAACACCTTCTTCTGATCAATTAGCAAATGCTCAAAATCTTTCCGAACCATTCCGGATACGTTCTCCACGATAAATGCTTTAGGTTTAATCGCCAGTAGTGCCTTTGCAAACTCCAAATAAAGATAATTGATCTTTCGCCCAGCGTCGCGAACCCCTCCTTGGCTAAACCCCTGGCACGGATAACACCCTACTAACAATTCGGCATCTGGAAATTTTTTGATCTTCCGTATGTCCCCCAATACAAAGTCCGTCTCTGGATGGTTGGCGCAATAGACATCCCGTGCGTAGGTGAGAATGTCATTTGCCATAACAACCTCAAAGCCGGCACTAATTACTCCTGCATCAGACCCACCACATCCAGAAAATAAAGAAACCGCTTTTGGCATTGCTCGACCGCCCTTGAAAAGATATAGGCGATTTTAGCAACTTGCGATTTTTGTGGCCAGCATTATTAATATTCTCTAGCTAGGACACTTTTTAGCTTTAGACTCAACCCATAGTTATAGATCCAGTTACTCATTACGCTCGATAATAGAGCACAATCTGCGCATTCAAATGATTAAAAGATGATTAACTTAAATCGTCTCGAAAGTTAAATCACTTAGCCTGCCCCCCCAAGCGCAAGGCCTAGGAAAAGATTGCACGTCTTGCCAGACGCAACGACTCAATCTTACCCACCCATATCCCCTCCTGTCATAACTACCGCGACTGATTTGTCATAGTCGTCTCCACCTAAATTCCCATGTTTGGGAAAAAATACTTGCAAAGTCCCATTTGTGGGATTAAAGTAATTAAAACTTCCCGGAAACGGGAAAAGGAGAACGAATGACAACACCTGCCTACATCATCCTTCTAGCCACTGCAATCGCCGCAGCGGCAATCGTCGATCGTTTCTGGATGACGCAAGTACGACCGCACCTAGCGCGGCGTTTGGGCTGGCGAGCTGTCCATCCATCCGAGCATATCCCAAAGGCAGGATGGATCGGTGCGTGGGCATTCTTGTCTTTTCTCGCCATCGCACTCTGGCTAGTTCGGCATGCCTGGCCAATCTGACCCTAAAGAAACGAATTGGTTGGAGTTGGCAATGAGAGCGGAACTGACACGCGCACAACTGCATGAAGCCTTCAAGGTTTCACGTATCAGGAAAGTTTCATTCGACCAAGCCTTGCAATCACCCTGCTTGACTCTCGCCCTTATCAACACCGCACTGGCACTGGAGCAAGCAAGGGCTAAACCAGCACCTAAACCACGTATCGACGTAAAACGCATCGCCGCCGGCGATATTGATTAAGTAAGTATGAAACGATATGCCAATTAATCCAACCATTCTAATCGGCCTGGCCGGTCGCGCCGGCACTGGCAAGGACACGTGTGCCGACATCATGTTTTCTCAACATGACTTCGCCACCACCGCCTTTGCTGCCCCCCTGCGCCGCGAAATCATTTCTGCATTCCGGATCGATGGTGCGCTCTTTTCAGTTGAGCAAAAAGAGCGCCGCACCCCAGCGCTGGCCATTAATCGTTGTGCCGACTCAGGGTTCATTCAACGGATGACAGAACTGGGTGTTGACCTGGCCAAAGCCAGATCCCCCAGGGAAATCATGCGTTGGTGGGGAACCGAATACCGACGGCACCAAAACGAGCAGTACTGGACGGACCTAATGCGGCATTGGATAGATTGCCTGGCTTTGGATGGCATCAGACGCATCGTCATAACCGACGTTCGTTTTCTGAACGAGGCGCAGTTTATTCAATCGCTAGGCGGGTCAATCTGG
>NZLH01000019.1 GCA_002694155.1 Pusillimonas sp.
AATATTAAAAATAAATGAGAAGAATGAGTCAAAAAAAGATAAAGTAAATGCTTACATTGGTTTAGCTGGTATAAAAGACTTTAATAAATTTTGGGCCTCAATGGAACACGGAATAAAATATGGATCAATTAAAATAGGCGAAGCTTATGGTTTAAACAAATTAATAGAATCAAGTATCGATGTTCAAGCTAAAAAATTCACTTGGTATGATACAGGTAATTTAAGCAGTTTAAAAATAGCAAAAGAAAAATTAACTAGAAAAGATGCTCCGGAAATTTTAGAAAAAAAAGATGAAGCAATATGGTTTGTTAACGATAAAGTTATAAAGTACAACAACGATAAAAATTTTATATTAAATCGAGTTAATAGAGCTAAAAAATTAAAAGGCTTTGTACCGGAAATTATATTCTCTACGGAAAACATGTATAGCTATAGAGAGATAACCGGACAAGTGTTATCAAAGGTGTCAACGCGTAAAAATTTTGTAAAACTCATGAGTTATCTTGATTCTTTTTGGAAACTAGAGAACACAGTTATAGATGAAGAATTATTCAAATCGACATGTTTAAAATTTTATAAAGATAAGACTGAAAAAAGAACAAAACTATACTTTGATAGATATGGAGAGAAAGATACAGAAGAGGTTGTTAACGGAGAGAAATTGCCGACTTTAAAGCACATGTTGGACAAAATTGATTGGGATTGGATGTCTACTGGAAAACCCGTTCGGTTTCACGGAGATTTGCATTTTGAAAATATACTACTGTCAGAAACAGGTGATTTTTTTCTTTTAGACTGGAGACAAGATTTTGGCGGGCTAATGAACTATGGAGACTTATATTATGATTTAGCCAAGCTTCTTCATGGTTTAATAATGTCACATAGTCTCGTAAATAAAAACCTTTTTACTATAAACAAAGTAGATAATGTGGTAAAATATGACTTCCATAGAAAAAACATTCTAGTTGAAAATGAAAAACAGCTAGAAAATTTTGTAATTAATCAAAATTTAGATTGGAAAAAAGTAAGATTACTAACCGCTTTGGTGTTCTTGAATATCGCGCCGTTACATCACTATCCATATTCCAAGCTTTTGTTTTATCTAGGNAAAGATATGTTATACAGTGAGTTAAGAAAAAATAATGCAACTACCTAAGCTTTATATTGGTCCAATGTCTAAAAANGTTGTAGACGCTGCACTAGAGATATCAAACGAAGAAAACATCAAATTGGGATTTATACCATCNCGTCGACAAGTGGCGATAGATGGTGGATATGTTAATGACTGGTCAACAGAAAGTTTTTCTGAGTATGTTAATTCTAGATTANTAATTCAAAGAGATCATGGAGGCCCAGANCAAGGNCANACATCAGATGATGGCATTGAATCGATTGTTNAAGATGCTAAACATTTTAATATAATACACATAGATCCTTGGAAAAAAACTAAAGATTTAAATACNGGTATTTCATTGACNGTAAATTTAATNAAAAGAGCATANGCTGTTAATCCTAATGTNCTTTTNGAAGTTGGTACGGAAGAAGCAATAAGAAAATTTGATGTTGATGAGCTTGATTATCTTTTACGNCAATTGCAGCGTGATTTATCAAAAGATATATATGATAATATAAAATATGCTGTTGTNCAATCTGGAGTTGGATTNNATTTAGCAAATTCAAAAAATACCGGNCAATTTTCAAAAAAAAGACTTATANAAATGCTTGATGTTTGCAANAATTATGGNCTTCTTTCTAAAGANCANAATGGTGATTTTTTAANNTCTTCACANATAAAAAGTAGATTTGATTTGGGTTTATCTGCAATAAANATTGCTCCTGAGTTTGGACAGATAGAAACAAGATGTTATGTAGATAATATGACTGAAAANAACGTTGAAATGTTTTATGANATTTGCTATAATTCTGGAAAGTGGAAAAAGTGGGTCAAAAAAGATTTTGTTCCAAGTGAGAATAAAAAGCAATTAATAAACATNTGTGGGCATTATGTTTTTTCAACAGTAGAGTTTGAAAAAATAAAAATTAACGTTGANTTNCANGTAAAGAAAAATATAAAAAANAGAATAAGAGAGATTTATGAGTAAAGTAATAGCTTTTGATTTAGATGACGTTTTATGTTTTCGAACGTCAGATTCTGNTGGAAGAGTNGAAAAATACAANACATGCCTGCCTATANAAGAAATGATAGATATTGNTAATCAGTGCTATGACCGAGGAGATACTGTTNTTGTTTATACAGCTAGAGGTATGACTAGCTTCNCAGGAAACGNACATGATATTTACTCTAATTTNTATGATCTAACAAANAATCAATTAAACGAGTGGGGAGTTAAACATCATCAATTNATAATGGGTAAAGCACATTATGATGTTTTAATTGATGATAAAGCACTAAATTCTAATAGAATAAAAAACATATTGGACATTAATATATGACAAGTAAAAAAATTGCTCTTTGTTTGAGCGGAAAAATTGGCAATGTTGTCGGAAANTCTGGCTATCANAATTCTGATATGAGGATTTTGCAAAAAAGTTTTGAGCATTATGATCGCCATATATTACAAAAAAANAACGTAGACGTTTTTGTTCATTGTTGGGATGANCAATTTAAAGAAGAAGTTGATAAACTATACAAGCCGAAGCTTTCGAAATATGAGAAACAAATTTANTTTGACATTCCAAGTTATGTCAAAGGAAAAAGCGTTCGAAAAAACAATCACTATAGTAGATGGTATAGTAATTTGCAGGCAATCAATTTAAAAAAACAATATGAAAAAGANAATAACATGACATATGATTTTGTNATGTTAACAAGATTTGATTTGGCTTTTGAGAAAGATGTCGTTTTTGACCTTTACAACGATCAAAAGTTTTATGCTGGAAATTGGTCAGCAGTATACGACTCATANGGTAGAGATTTATTTAAAGGAGGAAGGGGTCCGTTGTATTCANTTGATAAAAATACTTTATCAAATATGNGACTAAAATATGGATTAAAAGGANANCCTCATACAAAAGATGGNTTTTTAGATTTATGGTTCTTTTCAAACTCAGAAAATTCAAATAAATTTTTCTCNCTCTATAATCATTTANATGAATATACAAAACCAGGNAATTGNCCACTAGATGCCGCTGGCACTATATCCAACCANCAANTAGCAAAATANCACTTAANAGAAATAAATTTATTAAACAAATTAGATTTTACTCTTCATATGTATGATGATTTTGCATTAACCAGGAGAAANTATTTTGACTGCAGAAAATAGAATAATATATGTTGATATAGATGAAACAATATGTATATCTCCNCAGGATAGNGATTANAATAAAGCACAACCTTTAAAACAAAACATTAAAAAGATTAACGAGTTGTATTATAATGGTAATACAATAGTGTATTGGACGGCCCGAGGNACACTATCAGGAATAGATTGGCGAAAAGTTACAGAAAAGCAATTTNAAGATTGGGGCGTTGAATATCATGAATTAAAATTTGGAAAACCTGCCTATGATTTGTTCATAGATGATAAAAATGTTAATTCTGAAACATTCTTTAAGGAGTAAAAATGACCGAAGTACAACACACAAACTTATCAAAACAAGCAATTGGTGCTCTTATGATGGCACTACAGAAATCTTTAATGGAACAATCTGACATTGTTCCTGTTTTAGAAGGATTTAAAATGACAAATTCACCAGAGGGTCTTGTTGTATTAAATCCACCATTAGTCAAATTCAATGAAGACACAACTGCCGACTGGGATGTTGTACGTGATCAGCCAGAGTAAGGGGATATAAATTGCCAATTTATGTTTATCAATGTGGAGATTGCTTAGGTGAGTGGAAAGAAAATCACTTAATGTCTGAATCGATAGATGAATGTCCGTGGTGTTCGTCTAAAAACATTGGACGTAAGCCGAGTAATTTCTCTTATAATGCAAATAAACAAGAAAAAAAGAAAAAAACTGGTGATTTAACAAAAGAGTTTATTGAAAACTCAAAAGAAGATTTAAAAAACCAAAAAAAGGAACTAGATAATAGCAGATGACACACCTTTTCTTGGCCCTTTCAGTAGTTCTCAACATTGTTTTTATCTGGTATATTATTCAGCTTTTGAAAAGATTTTTAACATTTCAAGAGGAGCTAGATAATTTTAGTGAAACATTAGAAGAGTATAGAGACCATATCGATATTGTTAATGGTCTCGAACGCTTTTATGGTGATGAAACCTTAGCAAATTTACTTCGTCACTCAAAGGCACTAGTTGAGGAATGCCAGAGTTTTCAACGTGTCTTAAGACAAGAGGAAGAAGAGTATGCCGAGGAAGAGAACTAAAAACCACTATTTTAGAAAAGAGCATCAAGACGCAATAGTAGAATATTGCCAAACACAAGAACCTAAGCGTCGAAATGAACTTTATAAAGAGTTTATCGGCCCAGTGTTTGATGAAATGGTAGATAAGATTGTCTATACTTATAAATTCACCTCCCTTCCCAATATTGATTCCCTTAAAGATGATTGCAAAAACTGGCTTATTACTGTACTTAACAACTTTGATCCGGATAAAGGATCAAAAGCCTTTACTTATTTCAGCGTTGTTTCAAAAAACTGGTTTATAGCGGAGGTTAAAAAGACCTCTAAAAAAGCCAAAAGAGAGACTCATCTAGAAGAATACTTCTTAACTCACTCTGATCAATCTAATACTCCATCTATTCAACAATTGGTTGTTCACAACACCTACATAGAAGATCGCAACAAACACGAATTCTTCTTACACCTTAACCAAGAAATAAAATCTTGGAAGAAAATGCCTCTTCGAGAAAACGAGGTAAAGACCATTCAAGCAATAGAGATTCTTTTTAGCGAAGCGAATAACATAGAAATTTTTAATAAAAAAGCTATTTACTTGTATATTAGAGAAATAACTGGGTTAAACACCAAACAGGTGGTTAGTTCGTTAAACAAAGTACGCAAGAGATACGCGGAGTTTAAAAAAGAATGGGACGATCAATAAAAGATTTAGAAAATTATATTCAAGAAGCAATTGATAACATTCGCGATGACCGCGATATTACATCTACACTCCTCACACAAGTCTTTGCAGAAATTACCAACGGTCAAGAAACTCACAAAGACCTTGGTTTAATTGCAGCCAAGTATGTAGAGACTTTACAAAGATCTAACGAACAATTGGTAAAACTTACGTCCATTATGGCCAAGAAAGCCGATAATAGTGTCGAGCTATCGGAAGAAGATAAAAAGTCTCTTTTTGATGTAATCCAAGGGGAAAAATAGAAATGTCTAATTTTTCTTTTGTCAAGAATAATTTTCAAGTAAGATCAGATACTAAAATATATGACAAGAGAACCTCTAGTGCTGTAGGTTTAGCAAGAGAAAAAATTAAAGACGCCAACTCCCGCGATGCATTCGTCGACGCAAATTTATTGGTTGGTGACTTTATAATGCAGGTTTTCCCGGAAAAAAACTTAGAAACTGATTATATGTTTGATGATTTTTTGGCTTCCGCGAAGATATCAAAAGCAATGGATGTGAACAGTCCAGACTTTGCTCCTTTTTTGGCAGTGGTTAATATACCAGAGATAACACACATATCAACACCGGTGACAAATGATGGTTCTCCAGAATTTAATCGCAAAATAAGAGACATAATTGTAACATTAGGTGTTTTTAAATTATACAATTACACTGGTTATGAATTTGCGGTGCCAAATTATGGCGATCCAGTTCAAGTAACTTTTAAAGACATGGATGCATTTACGGATCCAATATTTATTAGACCACTAAAAACTGGTGTTGTAAACTTTCCAGGTGCCCCAGGTGGAATGGCTGATCCCAGTTCTTATTATAATAATTGTGGTCGAAAGCCAAACGTAGTTACAAAAATACCCAGAGGGTCTAGAGCCCCTGCATCAATTATCACTTCTGGTAAAAAAATAAATAAATTTATAACGAGCTTAGAACAAGTTGACATTTTCACTGGCACATCTGAATTTGCAACAAAAACTGGTAAAGATTTGACATATGCTAGCACTAAGTATGAAATTGTTATTCCTAAAAATACCAATTTTAATCAACCGGTAAATGTTTTCTTATATTTCCATGGCGATGGCAATAGCGGCCGCCCTAAAAAATTAATAACTGAAGGTCCATCATTTATGCCCGATGGTTATAATTGTATTATTTTATGGCCATCACTAGGGTCTTCAACATCTGGAAATACAAAGTACACAGTTACTCCTAAATTTTTAGACGTGATTGGAGACCATGGCCTTGAAGATGGAATTGATCAATTACTAACTTTTTCTCATTCTGGCGGTGGAGGTCCACATGGTTATTTTTTAAAACAGTTAGCTGAAGCCGGCACATTTAATTCTACCGTCACTGCATCTAGATTTTTAGATGCAGATTATGGCTTCACTAGTATAACTAAATTATTTAATGGATTAGCTGATGGTAGCATTCCTCAGATTGAACAATCAAGAATTACGTTTGTTGTTGGTCTCGATCATCCCCCTAGAGCAAAAAACAATGCCCCTTGGCAAATGGCAACAAAAGGCCCTGGAAATGCCCGCTGGGAAAATGTTTACAATAAGGGTACCCGTCTTATAAAATTACAAACTGGTCATTACCCTCCCGCATATCAAATTGGTCCTGAGTATTTGTTTCCAAATTTAGTATCGACCTCTTCGCCACCACCCAGCTCAGAAAGTCCATCGCCAAATGATAAAGCTAGTGAAAACGCTGGAAACGAAGAAAAACAAATCACTGAATCAAGTTTAGGACCTAATGCAAGTGCTAACGCAGCTGACGCAGGTACCTCCTCGGCAACTGCTGCGGCGGTGGCGGCAATAAAAGGAGCAGAGAAAAACAAAAAAAATCCTAATGCTCAATTAGAAGCGGACATTGCCGCGGCCCAGGCTACACTTGATAACTATGTTAAATCCCTCGACGCTTTAAAAGATAAATATGGGGGCGCCCCCAATACAGATACAAAAAAGGGCCAAGAAGTTGCTGGAGCAATGTTGGCATTTGGCGGCGACGACTTAGCGCGCTACTACAACCTGCAAACAAGCATAGACAGAATGTATGATAAGAAAGCTAAATTAGAAAATGAGTTGGCTGACAGGCTAACGGAAGCTGCAGCTAAAAAAGAGAAGTCTGAAAAAAAAGGTGAACCATCTAAACCAAGTAAAGAGAAAGAGGACAAAAATACACCAAATGTAGAGAATTCTCCGGCGCCAACACAATCATACTGCCCGCCCTCGGGTGAATATTATTCAACTCCGGGGCCACATCCGGATGATTTAAAATGGGTAAAATTAACAAATTTTGGTCCAAGAGTTTGGCAAATGCAAAGAACAGCTTGGCACGGATATGGTACTGTAAAAATGCAAAGGTATCTTAAAGGTCTAAATAATGTAAAGGGTGGTGAGGATGTAGGAAGAGGTTACAAAAATCCTGTATCCAAGAAGTATCCCAATAAGCCATCTAAGTGGGTTCCAAAACAACTAGCCGGAACAGATAAATTGGCTGTCCCTCCCGACGCCAAACCAGGGTGGTATTTTGGTGATATTTCTCGGAAAACGGGTGGTGACACTTGGAATGGACACCTTACCCACCAATCCGGAATCGGCGTTGATATAACAATACCAACTAAGTATGTTGATCCAAGTGGACGAACATTCCGCGGAATGAACATAAGAGTCAACCCAGGTCTTGCAAAACTTGGTAAGCCATCCGGACCTTCACCTAAATTTTGGGGTATGAAAGGTGGCACACCTGCGTTAACTAGAGAGTACATAGATGAAGTAGCTCTGATGAGCTTTCTACTGTATTCTATTCCACGTTGTGAAAGAATATTGTTTGGAAAAGATCAAGTTGCATATGCAACTGAATTAATAATTCAATGGTCTAGAGAAGGAAAAGAAGGGTGGGGTTTTAATACTCAAGCATATGCGGAAGCATATTGGCCCGGTAGAAAATGGCCTGAAGGAACAAAACCTAGTGCATTGTGTAAATTAATTGGCGACGATCCCGTGCATAACAATCACTTTCATATTAGACTGAGAGGACCAGGACTTGCAGCAGGGCCATTTAATAGGCATGGAAGAATTAGATATCCAAAAGATGCCAAACCAGGCTATGATAAAAAAGGCGGTAGATGGGGTACAAAAAGCACCACCCGCGATCAAGGAAATGGTCAATTAGATAGAGGACAGCCAGGGTTCACAGAACCTAAAAGCACCTATAAAAAATAAAAAGAATTAAATTGGAGCTATTAACAAAAAATGTTAAAAAAAGCATATGACATATCAAAACTAACACCGGAACAGAAAGTAAGGACTAATTTAAGTGCTCAATCGGAAAATTATTTAGGTATTAGGGGAGACACTCTTCTAGAACCATCGATACTACCGATGAGAGCAAAATCAGAAAAAAGATTAACCGGTGATAATGGCCAGTGCATATCTTTAATGAGGGACACCCCTGGTGCAATTGGCACAGGCTATGGCGCCCAGACAGGCGCCGGAACTATCACCATTGGAGTTGGATACAGTTCAGACGATCCGAGTCCAACCACTACCGCAAGTCCGAAAGGGTATGGAATAGAACCACTGGCCGCAGTTAGAAATCACAAGACCACAGCTGCTGAGATATATATTTCTCAAAAAACAAACCCCGATGACAATTTAAACTTAACAGAGGGAAATCTTGGTCAATCTAGAGCTAAATCATCTATTACTTTAAAAGCAGATTCTTTGAGATTGGTAGCTAGAGAAGGCATTAAGTTCGTGACCGGTGTAACTGAAGGTGAAAAGAATTCGGCCGGCGCCCCAATTTATAGTGTGCCAAGAGTGAATTTTATTGGTGGCAATAATGACAGCAATTTACAACCAGTTGCTCAAGCAGGTCAGATTGAAACTGTGGTTAAAGATATATATGAACAAATAAGCAACCTTAATAGTATATTAGATACATTTATAACGGCTCAAATTGAATTTAATGGCGAACTTGTAACCCACTCACACCACAGTGCAGCAATACAATCCGTAGGTGTATTGGCAGCCGGGAATCCTTTTGCTATTAACCAGGGGAAAACAGAAATGTCTTATGAACTTTTGTCTCCAGGAATGAAAGCAATATCTAATGAATATGTGGCAAAAATTGATGGCATAATGCAAAAATTGCAGTTAGCTGTTTCTAAATTTAACAGCACTGATGCGGTAGGTCCAAAAAATGCATCAAGTCCGACCTTTTATACGACGTAAAGAGAGAAAAAACAATGAGTTATTTTAAAAGATGGTACGTACAACCTCCAATTGTAAAAATAGATAGCGAGCTAGCAAACACAATATATGATGAGAGAATTGCAGCAGCATTCCCATTAGGTCATCAATTTGGTGGTATTGAATTTATACAATTAGAAAGCACAACAGAAGATGGCCAGCAGCCTACTTTTAAACAGCTCACTGACGACGCAGACGATATTTTCCCTGATATGGTTGGAGAAATATATCATTGTAATGTAAAATTTCCAATAAGCCAGATAGAGCGGCTTTGGGACGTTGATGTAATAACAAGCAGAAGCTATCTAGATGCAGTAGCGTTAGCCGACATAAACTTTGGAAGTTTTTTAAGAAGCAAAATAATGGAGGATTTTGTTGATTTTGAAGAGTTTAAAATACCAAAAGTTGGACAGTATTTGAGAAATGATCCGGGTGTGGTTCTGTACTATCCACGCACTGGGGTCAAAGTACCTATAAGTAAAAATGAAGGACTCGCGCTTTTTACAGCCATAGAGAGAACATCAGACATATTTTTAAGCGGCCGCTATCATATTGATACTGGTAACGCAGAGGCTGGTTCATTAATAAGTTTTCAAGCTATTATTTTCATACCAAAGAAAATCACAGAAGAAGAAACTATTCAGATGTCTGGCAATATATATGCTGCCACCGATAATGAAGAAGGCGCGGTAAACTTATCTGGTGAGACGTTTTTGGGATTAAATAGATTAAGAGATTTAGCATGTGTACCAAAGCCAAAAATAGAACGAGCCCCGAAACAAGATGATCCTACAGCACATACAACAAAGAAAAAACTAACGCCGAGCGAAATAAATGCAAGAAAACTAACGAAGCAAGAAAAAGTTGATATATCAAAAAAAGTCAAAGCAAAACTTTTACAGGTTAGTGATTCATCTTTTATAAATGCCCTGCTGAACGCTGACAAAATAAAAACTACAAGAGATGTGATGGATTTTGTTTTAAATGTTTTACCACTGCAGCAAATAATCAATATTGCTATTGAGTGTTTAAAAAAATATTTACCGGACCCACCAGATGTAGTTGTTTGTAATATAATAATGAGAAAGCTTTCTAATAGAGATGTTAAAAGGCTCTTACAGTACGCAAATGTTAATTTGACAACAGATACGGTCGCCGCAGCATTTAAATCAGAGTTGATAGACAAGTTTGACGGATCAGTAGAGGATGACCCTGTTGGGTTTAAAAGTTTTTTACTTACACAGTTCAATACTAATGTTGGCACAAAAGAAATAATCTGTGCCATGGTTTTCCTTGCAATACCTGCAGCTATAACCCTGTTAGCTATATACACAAAGCAAGAATTTGGTTCTTTAGTGGGAGAATCTGGTGTATGTGCAGATTCGCTAACTCCCCCAGAAATAAAGACAAAAGAGTTACTAGAGAACCCAGCAAAAACAGCTTTGAATGCGATTGAAGAGGGATTAAAAAATCACCCAATATTATCTTTCACTAAGGACTTACCCGATAATCTTTTAAGACAATTAATTTCTTTTGTTAACAAAATTATAGTTGAATCGATCTCATTGATGCTTCAAGAGCTGGCTTACATGTGTGACGGAACAAGTAAAAGTGATTTTGCTAATTCTCCAACTCAAGCTTCTCCGTTTAATTCTGACATTAATGATTTACTAATCAATAAAAACGATGATGCAGTTTACGATGATTTGTTTGATTTTGTTTTTGACGAAAATCCTGGTGCTGCAGTAGACAAACAATTAATAAAAGATTTTTTTGAAGGACTTGCAGAACTACTATCTCTATCAGAACTTTGTATATTAATGTCAGGCGATCCTAATGATTTTAGATACAATCTTGTTGTAGATAAAATATTTTATGGACTTTTAGCTCTAGATGGCTATGCTCCTATTAAACAAGTATTGAATACTCGGCAAAAGCTTATAAATTTTATTAATGTATTTGCTGAAAAATTTGATCAGGTTGCTTGCAATGACAGAATAGAGGAATTAACAAAAAATAAAAAATTATTATCTGAATTATGTAGCTCAACAGATGATGCATATATCAATGATTTGAAAAACAAAGCTGCACAGAGTGCCATAGACGATATGTTAAATCAAGAAAAAGATCTATTAAACGATCTGTTGGATGCTATTAAAGATTTAACTTCACCAGAAATTCCTGAAGCTTTCTGTGGACCAGCTGCAACAGAAAGCGGAGCCGAAGTTCTATTGCCGTCTTTTCAAGATAAAAGTCAAGTTTATTTAGCAAAAAAGAATTTATCGACAATATTAAGATTAGCTAATAGAACATTTCAAACTGAATTAGATAATTTTAGACTACTATTTAGTAGACTTCCAGGCGACCAGCTTATATCCCCAAGAATGGTTAGTACAGTTTCTAAAATAATGTCGACAGGTCTTGATGTTTCTAGAGCAATGGTTAAAACTTATGCCATTGATCCAAAAGATGAAAATGGTAATTCTATTTTTAACACTGATGACATTAAAACAGATTTAGGCGACTTTACTGCTCTTCAAGGGCAGATTGCACCAAAAGTTAATCTAGTTCTTACTGGATTGTCAAAAGGAACAAATTTAGATATATCTGTTGCTGAAAGCGATGAATTTGGTGGTCTAGTTTTAAGAATTGCAACTTTCTGGGACGATAAACAACTAAGATATTTTGCTCACTATATAGCTCCCGCAGGAGTTAAACCAGATGATTTTGAAGAAACAGATTATATAATACCTGGGTTTGAAGATGATGACGATGATGGCATTCTTCCTGCTGGTCATACAAAATTAATATACTCTCAGTTGCCAGCACAGCAGTCTCCAAACAATCTTGCACCTATAGGTACCCCCATAGCGATATACAATGGTCTTGTGCCGGATGGCTCTTCTGCTCTTCCACTAAAAAACATTGGCATATTTCAATCCTATGGAGCAAACCGTGAAATACAATCTCCTTTTAAAGATATAATAAAGGAGTTTATAGAGGAAAAACCAGAATTTTTTGGGGAAATTTTAGAAAGAATAATAGTTGAACACGCTGAATTTATCAGTGTAAATGATTTTTTTAGAAAACAAGTGTTTGACAGGTTAAATCTTTCTACGACCAATGCTTGCGATCCTTCTCTTTTGTATTTTAGTGATATCACTGGTAAAATGCAATCAAGGACAGAAGGTATTGAGTGTAAGGTGGGAATTGGAAATATTCCTACACCGACAGAAATTGTTCACATTGCCTCTCTTTACGAGGCAACACTTAGAGTTGTTACATTGACTGAATTAATGAAAATGATGTTTGTCTTTGTTTCATTCGGAATCGAAACACTGCTTCCAGAGATAAGCAATACGATACCAATAACTCATTCTTTTTATTACAATTATCTTGTTGAAAAAGTTGATGAAAGAATGAAAGAAATAATTCCTGACCAATTTAAGTCTGATATGGATAGAGCGGTTGATATGATAGCGGCTCATGATCTTGGCATTGATGAAAAAGATCTTGATGGCCCACAAAGGCTACAATTGTTTGTATTTGATTCTATAAAGGTATTGTCAACTGGATTATTGAACAGAATTAAAACTGCTGGCTTTAAAACTAAAATCAATGATTCGAGCCAAACAACACCTCAACTTATTGGTAATTCCGATGATGATGAAATAACAGGAGAGTTTTTAAAAAGCATATACACTGCGCCATCAAGCACTATTTTATATGAACAAATTATAAGAAATTTAATTCCTGCTGAAAAAGAATTAGCAATATTATCATCTCCAGATGTTATAGAAGTTGATTTTGCTAAAAAGGAAACATTCATACCTGCTGGTTTTTATTCAAGTAATCCAAGACTGCAAAATGGAGGATTTTTCATCGAAGAGGGTATTGAAGTGTTAAGTCATAGAGTTTTTGACGAAACACAGATTGGGCGCTTCGCTTTAAAACCAAAAGATCTTCTCAGTTTGATTGCTATGTTGCCACATGAGGGCACGACACACCAAGCCAGTCTGGGTGAAAATGTAGCTGCTATATTATTGCATAAACCAAGTTTACTGCTTGAGGCAGGTCCGTCAGCGGAATTTGTGCCAGAAGATACAATGTTCCTTGATGATATACACTATCAATTTCGCTTAATGAAAGCAAAAAATGTCGTTAATCTGCTTGGTATTGCAAAGGCATACGATGAACAAAATAAAAATATAATGCTTGATCATAAATTTTCTGGATTAAATTTGTTTAAAAATGGAATTCCATATCCTGATATTTTACCTTTTGCGTATGGTGGTCAAGATCTTGGTTCAGCACTATCACAGGCTTTCATGCAAACAAATTACCTATATCTAATTCAAAAACATCTATTTGCCGCAGAACAAATAGGTACAGATGAAAAAATTATATCATCTTTGTATAATGGAGTTTGCCCAGGTCAATATTTTACAGATGATCGAACGGATTCTGTTCTGCAGTCCGAAAAAAGTTCTCAGTTGGCAATTTTTTCTAGAAAACAGGGTAGATTAGGCTATCAAAGCGAAGAAGTTAAAACAGAGCTTGGCACGGTTTTTGAAGCAATGTCACAATTTGCATATTTCATTTGCGGAGCAGCACAAGCGCTTGAATACTCATATTATGGCGGTGCATCCGGCATTGAGTCAACAAAATTAATTCAACAACAAACCATCATTGACACTTTAAAAGAAATTCTAGATGTATCCAACTTCACCGTTCCAGAGGAGGCTGAAAGCAAATCAAGCCTTAAGCCTGGAGAAAACCCTTTTTATGATACCGAGTTAGAAGCTGAGCTTTATTGGGCTGAGAAAGGTTATAAGCTTGAAGAAATCGACTCGATCCTTGCAGGTAACTTTATACCTGAAGGATATGAACAATATGTTTCAGAAGACATCGACCGTGTACCGGATCTTGATATCGATGGATCTAAAGATTTTGAATACCTAAAAGATTTATTAAAACAAAGATTGGAAAAAATAAACACTTACTTTTATAAATTTGGAGCATATAAAACTTTTAATTTATTAATAAGATTAAATGATGCAGGCGGCGCCGCAATTGACACCACGATTCTTGGCGCCTTAAATGAATTAGTAGAAGATTTATCTCTAGAAGTTAAGCCTTTTCCGGGGCCTCAAGGAATTAAAAATGAGACTACAAAAAATGCTCAATCTTTTACACGGGCTGTATTGGAAAGAAAGTATTTTCTAAGAGAAAAGGAAACAGGCATTCTTTATTTTAAACTTCCCTTAATTTATAAATTTGATTCGATATCCAATGCATCAATGTATACAAAGAATATTCTTGATGCACAACAAAGCAATAATATTTTTGATATAACTGAAGAGGAGATTGCTATTGCCCTACAATCCCTTTTCCAATCGATTCCATATCAAGACTTGTTGTCTTTTATGTCGATTCTCGTAAATCAAATAGTAGAGATTGAATACCCCTCTGTTGATGATATTTTTAAAAATACAATTCGCACACTTGGAACTGGAACACAACAAGCACTCGCAGCTTCTAACAGGGTAAATAGCCCTGATTTGTATGCAAATGAAATGGACGCGTCATTTTATAACTCTCCGAGTATGTCTAACCCAAACTTAATCTCTGCGTTTATAGAAGCTATTTTTAAAGGTGTCGCGAATACGACAGACCCAACGTGGCGTACTCCTTGGTTTTTACCTGGACCATTAACTCCATTTGGAATCATAGCAAAACTACTAGAAGGAGCCGACGACGAGTCGGCCACGGACACTCCAGAAAAATCGGCCAATAAAAACAAAGAAGAAACAGATACATCACAAGCCTATGAATGTAATGATGGCTCGCAAGCAATTGAAGAATAACAGTAATTATGCTAAAAGAAAATAGTTTTTATAAACTATTTATGAACAAGGAGATTGTTGAATGGCGTTAGTGTCAAATAAAAATAGACCACCTGGTTTAGATGCTGCTTTACCATTGAGTCAAAATAATAGCGATCTTTTTTATGAACTCCTTAGAACGATAAAATCAAATATACGACAAAACTTAAAGATGTTATTATATACTTCACCGGGTGAAAGAATAATGATACCGGATTATGGAGTTGGAATTAAAAGATTTTTATTTGAACAAGCACCAGAATATTTTATAGACGAAGCAATAAGACGACAGGTAGAAAAATATCTGCCCGAAGTTATAATACTTTCGTTAAACATTTCTAGGAGTGAGAAATTAGCTAAAAAAACTGGAGCCACAAATAATCTATCTATAGAGTTAATATATGAGATAAGTGGCTATAACGTGAGGGATGCTTTGATAGTCGTTGATAGTCTAACGGAAATTTAATAAAGGAAATTATAAAACATGGCAGATAAAAAACCAGCGATAAATTATACTAGTCGTGATTTTACAACGATTAAATCAGACTTAGTTGACTATGCCAGAAGATATTATCCTGATACCTTTAGAGATTTTTCAGCAAACTCTTTTGGCTCTCTTATGTTGGATACTGTTTCTTATGTTGGTGATGTTTTATCATTTTATTTAGATTATCAAGTCAATGAATCATTTTTATCTACAGCCACAGAGTATGATAATGTTTTAAAAATTTCTAGGCAATTAGGTCTTAAGGCTAATCTGGCACCGGCATCATTTGGAGTATTGACTTTTTTCATCGAAATACCAGCCGGGACCAATGGTGCTCCCAATTATAATTACGCAGCAGTTTTAAAAGCAGGCAGTAAATTTTCTACCAGCGACGGAAAATTGTTTACGTTATTGGAAGATGTAAATTTTAGAGACATCGAACAAAATGAGGTGGTACCTGCTCGCTTCGGTCCTGATAGCTCCACCCCAGCTTCATATGTTATTAGAGCCCGTGGCCAAGCAGTTTCTGGTGAATTACTTGTGCAAAATATACGAGTTGGGGCGTATGAGAGATTTAGAAAAGTTGAAGTTCCTGGAACAAACATAACAGAAATAGTCTCTGTCGTAGATACAGAAGGAAATCCCTATTTTGAAGTAGATTACCTAACTCAAAACGTTGTTTATGTTCCAGTGCAAAATACTGGGGCTGATAGTAGTTTAGTCCCAAATATATTAAAACCTTTGGCTATTCCGAGAAGATTTACTGTTACACAAGAAAGAAACGCTGTCCTGCTGCAATTTGGTTTTGGCACGGAAGAGACAGATGTTGATGTTTTAGATCCTTCGCTTGTTTTAGTTAATCAACATGGTAAAAATTATGTTTCTGATGATTCTTTTGATCCTGCCAAACTAGTGAAAAGTGATAGTTTGGGAATTACCCCTTCAAATACTGTGTTAACAATCATCTATAGGGTCAATACAGCTAGAAACACAAATACAGCTGCAAATACAATTATTTCTGTAAGAGATCCAATTATAAATTTTGAAAGTGAGATCGAATTAAACTCTTCTCTAGTTCAGACCACCCGTGACAGCCTAGAGGTCACAAACGAAACAGCATTTGTTGGTTCTAGACCGTTACCAAATGCCGATGAGCTAAAAGAGAGAGCTTTCGGCGCGTACTCTATGCAAAACAGAATAGTCACACAAGAAGATTTAGTGACGGCTGCATATACAATGCCTTCTTCTTTCGGATCAATTGCGAAAGCCTCTGTACTACAAGATTCGGATTCTTTCAACCAAAGAAACATTAACTTGTATGTTATGTCCCGCGGCGCCGATGGTAATTTTCAAAAACCAAATGCAACTATAAAAAATAATTTAAAAACATACATATCTAGGTATAAAATGATTAATGATTCAATTGACATTTTGGACGCAAATATTATTAATTTATCAGTATTTTATAACATAATAGCTTTTCCTGACGCTGATAAATTTAAAGCCCTTGACAGTTCAAAAAGAGATTTAAGCTTGTTCTTCAGTAGAAGAAAAGATTTTGAAATTGGAGAGTCTTTTTCAATAACAGATGTTTTTAGTGTTTTGAAAAATTCACCATTGGTCTTAGACGTTGTTGAGGTTAGTGTTGCAACTAAAAACGGTCCACTATATGCGGACACAAATTTTAATGCTGAAAATGAAATGTCATCTGACGGCAGAAAGATAATTTGTCCGCGAGATTCTATTTTTGAAATTAAATTTCCTGATAACGATATCATAGGGACAGTTAAATAATGGCTATAAAAAGATATTACGCTACAAAAGATAACACGATCACAAACGCTTTCAAATCTAGTTTGTCTCGCCGCGGCGTAAGCGGCAATATGGGGCAATCTGATATTCTTGAAACATTTAGCATATACGCTCAGGTTAGCTCTAGCACTGGACTGTCTTCTGAATTGTCAAGAATACTCATTGAGTTTGACACAGTATCAATAAATTCAGATAGAACTGCGGGTGTTATTCCGGCATCTGGTAGTGTTAACTTCTTTTTAAAAATGTATGACGCGGAGCATACACAAACTACGCCGAAGGATTATACTTTATTAGTACAGCCGATATCTCAATCTTGGAATGAAGGTCTTGGATTGGATATGGAAGAATATTCAGATGAAGATGCCTCAAACTATATTTCTGCTTCCAGCGGTGTTCCTTGGGCAGAGAATTCTGGTAGAGCCACTGCTTCAATTGAAACCGTCGTAAAGGAGTTGCTTACTGCAGGGACGTTTACATTAACAGATGCAGCCGGCACCTCAACAACATATGGGTTTGTAACAGGTGTGAACGTATCAGCAAACACCACAGCTTATACTCCTGGTACCACTGTTAACATTGGTATTGACGGCATGGCCGGTGGCGATGCTGGAGCTACCGCAGATCAAATCATTGCACGCATTAATGCCGGTACAAATATCGGCTTTACCGCATCAAAAACAGGTAATAATGTTCTTGTAACCCAGAATACTGCTGGCACCGTAGGTAACAAAACGAACGCACAGGATTCAGGAATGGGTTCTTTTGTCGTTAATAATTTTACAGGTGGCGCCAATGTTCAAGGTGGTAGCTATGTCGACATCCCAGAATACACTTTTACTCAATCGTTTGATACTGGTTTTGAAAACTTAGAGGTGGATGTAAGTCATCTAGTCGAAGATTGGATTAAGGGGCCTAGTAACAATGGTCTAAATAATTTTGGCTTTGGGGTTCGTCTGACAGGTTCAGATGAAACGGCAACAAATTCGTTTTACACTAAAATGTTTTTTGCAAGGGGATCACAATTTTTTCACAAACGCCCCGTAATTGAGGCTAGATGGGATGACAGCAAAAAAGATAATCGTAGTGATTTCTTTTTAAGTTCGTCGTTAGTTCCAGCATCTGACAACTTGATGAATCTATACCTTTATAACGTAGTTAGAGGTCAGTTAACTGATATTCCAGCAATTGGCACTGGTTCAATCTTAGTTAGTATATACAGTGGATCCACCACGCCAACAGGGGCAAAACTATTTCTACCAGAAGGTGGTGGCGTAGCTGCCGACGACGATCTTAACATAACAGGATCACATGTAGAAACAGGCATATATTCTTGTTCATTTGCCTACGCTTCATCTAGTATAACAACAATATTTGATGTATGGCACAGCGGCTCAGTGGAGTATCATACTGGATCGGCCATCAAAGTGCAGACATTCAATAGTCAAAATTACAACTTCGATCAGAGATATGTGTCTAAAGTCACAAACTTACGACCGACGTATAGTAGAGATGAAAAGGTCAGATTTAGACTCTATACTCGTCAAAAAGATTGGTCTCCAACTATTTATACAGTAGCGAATAACAAGATAGAGACAAGTATAGTTGACAATGCTTATTATCGTTTTACTAGGGTAAGCGATGATCTAGACGTTATTCCATTTGGGACTGGTTCCCTAAACCACACTCGATTATCTTACGATGCGAGTGGTAGCTATTTTGATTTAGAAATGAATATGTTTGATGTCGACACTGTATACGAACTATCTTTTTCTTATTTGATAAATGGTAGCTATGTTAATCAACCAGAAAGGTTTAGGTTTAGAGTAGAGTAATATGTCCTTAAAAGATTTATTTAAAGAACAAAATTATAAATATCTTTCAAATACGTCAGTTAATTCTTTAACTTCTAGCGGTGTAGAGTCAGCAGCGTTTATTGAAAAATTTGTAGAAGATAAAGAAAAATTTATTCCTTTAATTGATTATTCTAAACCAGCTAACTTTGCTCGTTTTGGTTCTGCTGAGAAGTATTACTATGATTCAATAAAAAGAACCTACGAGACCTACCCGTATGATGGCTCCAAGAAAGAAAAAATTCTTTGGGAACTTTCTTCTTCTAATCTAGATTTATACCTCTTTGAAAATGGCTATCCAAGAACAACAGGATATGCAAATTTTTTGGTCCCTGCAGCAACCTCTGGGCAAGAGGGTACAAACTTTTACCCACCGGTTTCTGATGAATATATTTTAGTAAAAGGTGGCCCTCACCCCGGTCAGGGATCAAAAATATATATTGACCCAGATACAGGTGAGGCTCATTTTAGAAAAAATGCAAATATATATGACCTTTCCAAGAACCGTGAAAACAATCTTTTAATAGACGGTACAAAAGGGAATACAGTAGAATTCTGGCTCAAGAAAGATGCTTACGTTGCAGATCAAGAATACTTTGAATTTATTTTTGACTCGCATGTTAGCGGTACTTCTGTTTACACTAGTGATCCTAATTATGGTAGATTAGCAATTGCCCTTGCAACAACAGGTACAGTTGGAAACACAAGCAATCAGCCATTTTACATTAATTACACATCTGGCACCACTGAAGTCAGCACTTACATTGGATCGCCCACTTTAACAACCGCTTCAATTTCCGATGCTAACTGGCATCACTATGCTGTGCGAATGAAAACAGTTGGAAGCAATACGATTGTTGATCTATTCGTAGATGGAAAACACAATGATACCTCTACTGTGGCAGCAACAATTGGCTATGTTTCCGGATCTTTGATAGCTGCTATTGGTTCTCAAGTATCGCCGTTTCCATCCGGACCAGCAAATCGAGGCAACAGGGGTTGGTCGCCATTCTCCGGCTCTATAGATGAGTTTAGATATTGGAAACGGTCGAGAACATCAAAGCAAATTCAGACGCGTTGGTTTGATCAAGTCGGCGGCGGCACCAATACAGACACATCAAACACCGATCTTGGTGTTTATTTTAAATTTAATGAGGGCATAACAGGAGAGATATCAGCAGATTCTAAGGTTTTAGATTATTCGGGGAGAATCAGCAACGGAACATGGACTGGATACTCGGCCGCAAATTCTAGAGAGACTGGATCTGCTATAAATGAATCTGGCCTAGAAACTTATACAGCAGTTGAATTTAGAGATCCAATAATTTATTCTTTCCATCCAGAAGTATTTTCTTTTATGGATGAAAAAAGAAAAGAGGGAAGAGAGTATGACTATACAAATCCATCTACAATATACTACACTTTACCTTCTTGGATCCTAGAAGAGCACGAAACTAGCAAGCCTGATGATGATGGTATAATAGCAAACTCTTTATGGAACCTAACTCAAATAGTAAGTAGCTATTTTGACAATGTGTCAAACATGATGGACTCAGTACCTGAGTTAAGCCAGACAGACTATTTCAGCGGTTCATTCAAGCCAACTCCTTTTATGAGTAGAATATTGGAGTCTAAGGGTTTTGTTGCACCAGAAATATTCAACGCAATTGAGGCACTGGAATATTTCGAAAGCAGAGACAACAATAGTATTTACACAGAAAAAATTGCTGATGTAAAAAATATCATATACAAAAACATTTACAATAATTTAACTTTTATAAACAAATCTAAAGGTACAGAAAAATCTTTTAGAAATCTAATCAGATGTTTTGGAATCGATGATCAAATTTATAAGTTAAATTATTATTCAAATAATGTCGATTATTTATTAGAAGACAATTATCGCCTAGTATCAAATAAAGTAAAGTTGATTAATTTCAACAGTATTGCAAATTCTGATGCATCTGTATATCAGTTCTCTAGCAGTGTTAATACGAACAGTAGAACATTCATATCAGCTAGTAAAAACTTTACAGTAGGAACATCAAAAGAAAATGGTTTTTCATTCTCAGCTGAAGCTAGCATTGTTTTTCCATTGAGAGTTGATGAATCAAAGTACAATACGTTTAGCACAAATGCAGATTCTTACAGAAATAACTATCCTATCTTTTTTACATCTAGTTTGTTTGGAATGCACACCGCTAGAGATTCTGAACCAGAGGATACGACTTGGGATGCAAATGATTATGCAAACTTTGTTGTTAAGGCTATAAAACCAAAAATATTCTCTAATAAAGCAAAATTTATGCTAACAGGTACCGCTGGAGGTTTTTTACCTGAGCTAACTTCGTCTTACTATGATGAAGTCTATAACGATACACCGTGGAACTTTTTGGTCTGTCTATATCCAGAGAAATATATCAATACAAATCAAGTTCCAGGTACTTCAAATTCTGATTACATTGTTGAATTTTCAGGCATTCAAAAAGTAGTAGATCAAACAATTAATCAATTTACTGTTACCGGATCGATAAGTGCCGCTAATGCTGTGAAATTTTTAGCCTCTCCAAAAAGAACATTTGTCGGAGCACATAGAAGAAATTTTACTGGATCCTTGCTACAACAAACTGATATAAAAATTAATAGTTTTAGAGTTTGGCAGAACAAGCTTACCCTAAAAGACCTTAGTGTACACGCCTCTGATCCTTCAAACTATAGCATTAAAAATCCAGAGCAAAATGCATATCTTTTTAATGAAGGTGGAAATGAAGTTTATGTTCCAAATAAAGAAACCTTGTTATTGCACTGGGACTTTACAACAGTTACAGGATCAGACGCATCAGGGCAGTTTATAGTAGAAGATTTAACTTCTGGCTCCATAAACCAAAAAGCCAGATATGGATATCTGAATAATATTATTAACAAGCAATTCACTGGTCTTGGTTTTGGTTTTGCTACTAACAGCACAACTGTTGTGTTGACAGACGATTTTGCGACACTAAAGCCAAACATGCCAGAGACTTTAGTTAACGAAGATACGATCAAGGTGTTGAACAACGATGATAGGTACTACAACAGAGACAAGCGCCCGATATTCTTTGATCTATATGTTGAAAAAAGCCCTTATCAAAATATCTCTGAAGAGATGCTTAAGTTTATGTCAACTACCGTTAGTTATAATAATCTAATAGGACGTACAGTCGACAGATATCGCGGCGAATACAAAGCATTAAAAACTTTAAGACAGCTGTTTTTTCAGAGGATGGACGCACCCAATGTTGATAAATATATAGAATACTTTAAATGGTTTGATTTGGCCGTAAGCTCGATGATTCAAAAGTTAGCCCCAATGTCTTCTGGATTGGATGAACGTCCATTAAGAAACATCATCGAATCTCACATTCTTGAAAGAAACAAATACGAATCTAAATTTCCAACATACGAGTTTAAGCAAAGTGATCCAGAGGCCGCATTATTTGGTATTAATGAGCTTACATATCCCTGGAAAGAAGGCCATGCTCCAATAGGAGCTACAGTTGATGATGAGCACCAAGACAGAAATTGCGTTTGGTTTAAAGAACGAGCGGAGAGAAGCACCATTGTAACTAGCGGTGACACTGCGGTAGATTCAGATCGTCAAGAGATACTAGATAGTATAAATAATCTGAACAATGCAACCTTTCCAAACTTAAGCAGTTCTGCCGGTACCTATCAGGGATCGACTTATGCTTTGCGTAGATTTGCTAGACCTTTTAAAATCAACGCAGTGCAGCAACCGCAAATCCATGGCGGCGGTAATGCTTATGAAAATAAAAAAGTTGGGTTTTGGGATTCAATTAGAAAACGCCCAACTCCTTCCACTCCAGGTGAGGGAGCCTTAATATCGATTGAGCCGCCTGATTCAAATCTTGAATCTTTTAAAAAGTGTGATGATAATTTAGAATTAAATAAGGGCAAAAGAAAATTCAAGTTCTCCGCTGGCGTAGCTATTGATAGTCAAGAAAACTTTAGTAACGTTTTTAAAGGTGATCTAGTATTTCCATTTAGTCTTTATAGCTCCTCAGTTGCAAACAATCCTGCCATGGCTGACTTAGCTGATTTTAAAGCAAATTTAGCTATCACCAATTTACATCATGACAACTACGGCCCTTTCAATGACGTACCCATGCAGGGGCCATTTACAGAAAAATATGTGGGTGGTCGACCATATCGTCACGTAATGACCAATTTTACACCTGATAATGATCCTCCTGATACTGAAGCGCTGGGGCGATTAGAGGGTTGGCGGTTGACAGCTTCCGTAGGTGCCCTGGATTTAGTTAATGTTGATCCGCACAATCCAAAGTCTGTCTACTTTAGAGAAGAATATGCAAAGCGTCCTGTAAACATTAAAAACATCCAGCAGTTAACGAGTGCTGTCGAGACACAAGATCAGTTTACAGACGCGTTTGGTGTTACAAAGATAGGAAACTATACAAATACCTATGAAATTGTCATGACAAACGGTCGTTCAATAAACAATCGTTATTTAGTTGAGTCCGAGGGTGATTTGGCCTCGCTTACTGCCGAATCAACAACGGTTTCTGATGTAATTGATTTTTCACTGCCAAGAAGAGACTTAACAGGCTCGAATAAAGTCGTCGTTGTAAATCGTTTTTCTGCGCCTGGTGATCCTTCCACGATGTCTGAAGGGGTTTTAGATGTGGCAGCTGGTGAGTTTAGTGTCTACAACGCTTTGCCATTTAGAAATTTGTCGGTTCGAATGCCTTTAAACGAACTGCACGCCGATCACGCGAATCAGTTTGGATTTTTTAGCGATTCAAGAACTGTTGCAGATTTTGAAAGAGCCGGCGAAACTAGCAACTACCCAGGTGGTAATTCTGGTGAAGATACCTTAGAGTTTGCTACGGCCACAATTGTTACTGTAGCAAAAGCTTCATTGGTAAACACCAAAACCTTTACATTGACTGATTCTAATGGTTTAACAACAACATATTACATTAACACAGCGGGTCCTTCATCGACAAATGGCCAAGCCTATACTCCTGGTGGTCATGACGGCGGCAGCGGACCGGTCCCCTCCATTTCAATTGGCGTTAGTGATATCACTTCACGCGCTGATGTTAGAGATCAAATCATTAGAAGAATTAATGCTGGTACTTTCATACGCTTTAAGGCAACGGCCTCTGGAGACGATATTCTTGTAACGCAAGAAATAAGAGGTGATTCGGGCAATAGAACAAACAGCGATACAGGAACTGGGTTGACTGTTGGAAACTTTACTGGAGGTAGGGTTACACTACCAAAAACTGGTTCTTTCCATAAAGTAAATAGAAATAGCAGGCACCAACCTTTCATCAGCGCTGAACAACTAGATCAAACATTTACCAACACAAAAATAATTTCCTTTGATGGCTCGTCTGATAGGGTTAACATAGGCACAGCGGCAACTTGGAATAGTGTTATTGGCAATGGAGGTTTGTCAGACCAAAGATATACTTTTTCTGCTTGGATAAATGCTTCGTCTTTAAGTCACGCTGGGGGTAACAATGAGGCTCGAATACTAGACTTTGGCGATGGTGATATAACACTTTTCATCACAAACACTGGCGAACTGAGATTGACACATAAATACACCGGTGTCTCCGCCAATCAACCAGGCAGCAGAGATGGCCAATATAAAACTGCAGCTGGAATAATTGATACTAATCGCTGGTACCATGTTGCCGTGACTCACAATTCAGCCATTAATGTAAATCTGTCTTTCAACGCCTTCGGTGATACTTATGCATATAACATTCCTAAATTTTATGTAAATGGTAAGTTAGTTGCATCGTCTCTTGCTGTTGAGTCTCCAATCGGTTCCAGAACAAATCCGGTTGGTAAAAATGCCGGTATAAACACTGAAGACTGTTTTATTGGTGATAACAACACCGGAGACAGAAACTTTCAAGGTGTCATGGATGAAATTAGTATTTGGAAAGACACTTTAACCCCAGAGCAGGTTGGTGAAATCTACAATGGAACTGCAGACTACATCTATCAAGGTGGACCAGGAAATTTAAGCCGCCACAGCGCAGCTGATAAATTAATTTCTTGGTGGAGAGCAGATGGTTCAAGCGGAACTACCTTGACTGATAGCCATGGTTCAAATAACGGTACTATTGCAGCATCTGGTAAGATTATAGATAATAATGGCGCCACCGTTCCGGTGTTAAAACCAGTGATCACATATACGAATCAAGTAAAAAGATCTCACGACAATTTCTTTATTCAACATCAAATACCACAAACAGATACACAATATAAGTGGATAAGTTCTAGTTTGGTAAATGATTACAATGGACCTGCGCTTTACGATTTAGAGCAGCCAAACTTTAACAATGCAAGTCTTGCCTCTACTGATTTAACTTTTGTGAGTAGAAGTGATTTTGGTGTGATGCGTTATTTTGGAGTTAGTAGTCGATGGGGCAGCACCTACAGTCAGTTTATCAATGATTCAGATACAACACATTGGATTCCTGTTGATTTTGCTGGATTGAATACTATAATCTATGAAAGTGGTTCTACTTCTGATAACAATCTTTTACCAGCAGCTTTAATGGATAGAAACACTCTTACTGGTGGTATATTTAATAGTCATTTCGCTTCATCTGATGGTTTTATTAACACTAGTGTTAAATCTTCCCCTGTTGTTTCTTTAAATGCTCTACTGTTACACCGTCAAGGGCCATATGGCGGTTCGAACTGGAAGCTTGTTAGAAAAGATAATCATCCAATTGTCCGAGCACTTAGAAAAGAAAATAGATTAAGTTTTGTAGAACGTTCTGAAGTTGCTGATACGAGTCCTGATGGTCAATTTACTACAACTGTAAAATCAATAAATTCTGTTATTGAACCTCCTATAACTAGCAAATATAAGCAACTTTCGCATTTTATAAATTACAATCCTAATAGTTTAGCAAATCCGGACGCAGGGGAACTCGTAAGACTTGATCATTCATATATGAATAATATCCGGTTTTTTACTCATCATACATCGATTTCGGGCGAGAAGCCTATTAATTTAGATGACAAACTGACCTCTAAAAGAAACATAAAATCAGAACAGCAAACATTAGATGTGCTTAATTATTATATTCTGAAGACATCTGATTTTCTGCCCTTCGGCGCTCCAGTCTTTGAGGCAATCAACCCAATAAAAGAATTAGTAAACTATACAACCAGAGAAACTATCTTCCCAAGAGAACAATTTACTTATCTATCAAAAGTAAGACAAAGAGAAAATTATCAAAATGGCTTCTGGAGAGATAACGAAAACAGTAGAAGAAAGACATATACTAAATTTGGAACTAGTCTTGTAACCAATCCTTATGGATTTCTTGGCCCAAGCCCGGGGTTTGTCACCGGTTATTACGATGGACTCACTTCTCCTAGTGGCGCCCTCGGCAGACAATTCACTTCTAGTATATGGCCGCTTGACGCTGGATTGGATTTTGTAAATAACAGCCCCGGGCGTATAAAATCAGGCTCAGAGGAAAGACAATACAATATATTCTCCAGTAACTTCATACCAATTATTTCTGGCGGTTCTGATGGTGCTGGCATATTGCAAAACAGCCTGTATCCGTATGCCAATTATGGATTTTTTAGTAGATCTTCTGCGCCGCTAGTGGATGATGAACCTGGCTTTCGTGTAGCACTTGCTCCTTTATTACCTCAGTATAATAGAAGAGTGGCCGGTGTAATTCCAACTGATCAGGATAGTGAATATAAATTTGGTGATACTAAGTGGGAAGCTGGAGAGCAGTCTGGATTGGCTCCGTTTTATGATACATACTCTGACTATGTTGAAGACATTAAAAGAATTGGAAAAGACCACGGTTTGGTCCCTGAATTCAGAATATCTGAGCATATGGATTTTTATGTTAATGAAGCAGAAGATGGATTTCTAACACAACCTGTTGATGGAAAATTTGGTTCAAAAGATTTTCTAGAAATAACTGGCGCCGCAGTTCAAGGTAGTGGCACTGGTAGCTTTATGAGCACATATTCACACTCAGATTTTCTAAAAACTTTTGCAATTGTAAGTGGATTTTATGGAGATAAAACCAGCCCAAGTAAGATAACCCTCTCAGCAAATGCGCTAATAAAGTTTTTACCATATGATGGTTTTTACCCTGCTGATCGATCAGTTCAACTAGCTAAACTTTTTTACGAGAGTTATTCCTCTAGTTTTAATGTAAAAGGAGATTTCATTGCTCCCACTCCAGGCTCCGCCACTGGCGAAACCTTTAAAAATACTTTTGACTTCGGTGATTCATTAGCTGTTAAAAACGCCGGCATAATTAATCCAGTTTGGAAATCCTTATTTGCTCCTGGCATTCTTTATAACAGTATTAAGTCTGGCATCGCTGTTGATTATCCTGTGCATACTCAGGATGTCGCCCCTGTTACTTTTACTGGCGCGCCAAACCAGAGGATATCTGCTTCTTATTTAATAGATATTCCAAGAATTTCAAAAGATTTTGATTTCCGGGTGCCATTTGAAGCATTGCTTGATCCGGAAGGGGCTTTCGGTGACAAGGTTATAATAGATAACGAGCCGCACCCATCTGCTAGTCTTAATTTGACCGCCTCATTATCTAATGCCGCTAAACCAAATTATAAATTAGCTATGAATAACTTTTTAGCTTCAACAATTGACTTTTTCTTGCCAAATGGTGAAATGTCATCAATAGTAGGAGCATTTAGCGATACTGATGCGAGTTTTAATACATTTCAAGATGCACGTACCGGCAAGACAGGTTTTCAAGTTGGCACAGAATATAGAATGAGGCTAGTTTGCCACAATGGACAAATACAAACCAAAGCAGCATATAACAAATTACTCGACGAAATCCTGGCCGCCTCAAGCGCTACTGGCGGACAGTACTATTTTTCTGCATCTTATGATGTAAATCCACCATCTTGTGTTATGTACGCTCAAACCGGGGCCATAGCTGGCGAGAAAAACAAAGTGGCTGACTATTATGGATCATCTTTTGGTCCTCCTGCTAACAGTATTCACTTGGCGCAAAACACTGCTGCTTCTCGCGGCTTTGCTCATCCTAGTGGAAGAAGAAATTACGGCAGCGCGTCCTTTGAACCGTTTACGCCGCCTTATTACAATGGATATTCTCATATAGAGTACACTTTCAAACCAACGTCTACAGAGGACTTTGCTGATTTGCCAACTATATTTGAAAATTTAACTGCATCTTTCGAAAGGTCAATGCTTGGTGAGGCTGGCATACCGTGTGAGCCAGGATCTTTTGTTTTGCCTGTTGCCGGCGGCACATCTACGGCAACTAAAAACGCTATGGTTTTGGACGCCAGTTTCCGAGAGCTTGCTGCAACGCAAAAATTTCCAGTCCAAACTAATGCAGCAGGCATCGTGCAAATAGTCGATGAAGACCCAAACAAGGTTGGTTTTGTCGCAACGATTCAGCCCAGATGGGAAACACCAATATTAAACTTTAGAGATGTAGATGTAACGCTGGCAACAATTGGATCTGCTTCTGCAGCTCGCGGAATGTGGCATCAATATGGTACTCGGCCATTGGAAAATGAAGGAATTTATTATGAAATACAAGACATAGATCAAAGTGAATTCAAGACAACCGGCGGAACCCCTGTACCAACTGGATCTTTAGCTTTACAGATAGGACTTAAAGGCCCATATGTAAACGATGGAAAAGTTAAACTTGGTCGTGTTGCTGAAAATCAAACAATATCTGAAGCGATTGTTGCTATTCCTTTCTATACTGACCAAAATGGTAATGAAAGGTTGTATCCTATTAATGGTGTATATGTAAAAGCAGCTAAAGCAATTCTTGAAAAACGTAATAAAGGTGACGACTCACCCTTTGATGGAAATTTTGTACCGGATGAGTCTATTATTGATATGGTCGATAAAATGCAAAGGTTTGTTATACCGCCATATATGGATTTTAATAGAAATACAAACGTTAAGCCTTTTGCTATGTTTATATTAGAATTTACTGCACAATTAACTGAAAAAGATTTAAGTAATATTTGGCAAAACTTAAGTCCAAATATAGCGAGAAGAGCAGAAGAAATAAGGGCGGACCTCCCAGTTGACGTATTTTTTGAAAGAACTTTAGAAGGTGGAAGAAAACAACAATCAGTAATGTCACAGGCTGCTGGCTTTTTTCCGAATGATACTCGCTGGATGGTATTTAAAGTAAAACAAAGATCGGCAATAGATTATTTTAAAAAAGCTGCCTCTGCTACTGATGACGAAAACTTTAAATTTCAATTTGGATATAAAGATGGAAAATATTCCAGTGAAGGAGTCTCAAAATATAGTTACAATTGGCCTTTTGATTTTTGTAGTTTAATTGAATTAGCTAAAATAGATGCCAATATAGAAAACGCACTACCGGGTAATGCTAAAGACATCTTTGCAAAAAGTCCACCTAATGATGAAACTGGTATCATTGAAGTCGATATAACACCAGGTCAGTTTAATGCAAAAAACGCTCCAAAAGAAGGCACCGGCACAACTGATGCGTTTTCTGTTCCGGGTGAAGCACAACAAGGGCAAGACGCCGGATCTGTCTTCGCTGGGAATACAAACGAT
>NZLH01000020.1 GCA_002694155.1 Pusillimonas sp.
GTCATCCCACCATTGCCGTTGACACCCACATTTTTCGGGTTGCGAACCGTACCCGCATAGCACCGGGAAAAACCGTACTGGAAGTAGAAAAGAAACTAGAGAAAGTGGTGCCGCAAGAATACAAACAAGACGCGCACCATTGGCTAATTTTGCATGGCCGCTATGTTTGCCTGGCCCGTAAACCAAAATGTGCACAATGCGGTATTAATGATTTATGTGAATACAAAGAAAAGTCAGGGATTGTCCGGCTATGACAAACCCTCATTTGCTTTTGTTTCGTCTCCCGTCATACTGACCCTCAGCTGAACACTGTTCTGTATTTCACAAGTAATCATAAGGGGGTTGCATGGCGCACCCTGCTCTCGAAATCAAAAATCTGAATGCCTGGTACAACGACCACAGCCACGTTCTGAAAGGTATCGACCTTACTGTTATGCCTGGCCAGGTAATTGGTTTACTTGGCGACAACGGCTCGGGCCGTACCACCACACTTCGCGCGTTGCTAGGCTTAACGGGCACCCGAACGGGCTCGGTAAAAGTAAATGGCGTTGAGTCTATTCATATGCCGCCACAAAAAATCGCCCATTTAGGCATTAGCTATGGGCCCGACGAGCGCACACTGGTAGATGACCTTAGCTGTGAAGAGAATTTGCTTAGCCCGATGCAATCAGAAGCATTGGGCGGGGGAATGTCGTTAGCCGATATTTACGAACTTCTGCCATTACTAAGGCATTTTCGGCATCATCCGGTTGCCCATTTATCTACGCCCGAACGCCAATTACTGGCCATTGCCAAAGTGTTACGCCAAGGCACCAACATTTTATTACTGGACGAAATCAGCGACAGCCTAACCCCTAACATCGCCGACGTGCTTTGCCATGCCATCAGCACACTGAAAAAGCAGGGTTACACAATTGTGATGGCCGATCAGCAGCCAGGGGCCGCGGCACAGGTTACCGACTATTTCTACGTTATCAAAAACGGGCAATTGGTACACAGCTTTTCACCAGTACCAGAATGGGGCGAAACGCAAACCCCGTCGGCACCCCAACAAACAACGCCGCCTATTCCTCCTCAGCCTTCTTGTTCCCAAGCCCCAGATAGCTCTCGATAACGCGGGGGTTATCGCTTAGCTCTTTGGCCGGCCCTTCAAGAATCACTTCGCCGGTTTCCAGCACATAACCATAGTCGGCCACCTGCAGCGCGGCACGGGCGTTTTGCTCGACCAATAAAATTGATACACCGGTTTGCCGCAAACGCGCAATAATTTGAAAAATTTCACGCACAATACGGGGTGCCAGACCAAGGCTGGGCTCATCTAGCATAAGAAGTTCCGGCTGCGCCATTAACGCGCGCCCAACGGCCAGCATTTGCCGCTCGCCGCCTGAAAGTGTGCCGGCGTGCTGGACACGACGTTCTTTCAGGCGCGGGAAGATTTCATATACCTCGTCGATTCTTTCTTTCCAGCCAGTTTTGCCGCTACGATAAAGGCGGAACCCGCCTAACAACAAATTATCTTCTACCGACATGCTGCCGAACAGTTCGCGGGTTTCAGGTACCAGTGAAATGCCCTGCGCAACGCGCTGCTCTACCTGCCAACCAGAAATATTGCGGTCTTGATAAAGCACTTGCCCGGTACTATGACCGTTGGTGGGCAGCGACCCCATAAGGGAATTCAATAACGTAGACTTACCTGCCCCATTGCCACCAATAACAGTAACGATATGACCACGTGCAACCCGAATGTTAGCTTCATTCAGCGCGGTAACCTTGCCGTACTGCGATGTAAGGTTGCTTACTTGTAAAACCAGGTTATCAGCCGCGCTCATGCTACGCCTCCTGCCGTTGCCGATGTGGGCTCGCCAGTGTTTTCGTCAAGGTCCAGCCCCTCATCAATACCCCCCAGGTAGGCTTCCAGAACAGCGGGGTTCTTCTGGACTTCCTCTGGACTACCTTCTGCAATTTTGGTACCGAAATCCATGACAACCAGATGGTCAGTCAGGTTCATAACAAAATCCATATCGTGCTCAACCAAAAGAATACTCATGCCTTCGTTGCGCAGTTGATCCAGCACCTTGGCCAACTCTTGTTTTTCCTTGTAACGCAGGCCCGCGGCAGGTTCGTCCAGCAGCAACAACACTGGATCGGCAGCCAACGCCCGTGCAATTTCCAGAATACGTTGCTGCCCCAGCGCAAGATTGCCAGCCTGCTCATACAAATAATCACCCAGACCAACCCTTTCAAGCTGAACAGCTGCTTCGTGCAGTAACTCGGCTTCGCTCTTTCGCTCGGTGTGCAAAGTGGCAGAGACAACACCAACCTTACGACGCAAATGCGCACCAATTGCTACATTTTCGAGAACCGTCATGGTGGGTAAAAGTTGAACATGCTGGAATGTACGACCTACCCCCAGTTTGGCAATGTCGCGTGAACGCAGTTTTTCAAGCTGCTGGCCTAAGAAATTAATTGACCCGCGTGTTGCCGGCAGAACCCCGGTAATAAGATTAAAGGTCGTGCTTTTCCCGGCACCGTTAGGGCCAATTAAGCCCATGATCTCGCCGGCTTTCAGCTTGAAACTAATGTCGTTTACCGCAACCAGCCCACCAAACTCTTTGCGCGCGCCGTCAACTTCCAGCACCATTTTGCCCGGCTCGGGCCGCGCCCGCTGAGGTAATTGCTGGGCACTAGGTGGTGCTGCCGTACGGCGACGCCCCCCCTGACCCGTTAAGCCGTTCCAGACCGAAACGATTAAAGGCCAAATGCCATCGCGCGCATACTGCAGCACCAACACCATAAGAATACCGAATACAACCAGCTCGAAATTTGCCGTGGTATCAAGAATGGCAGGCAACACATTCTGAATTTGATCTTTTAGCGTAAGAATTGCGCCTGACCCTACAATGGCCCCCCATACACTGCTGCTACCGCCCACCACAGCCATAAACAAATACTCAATACCGTAGTTCAGGCCAAAAGGGCTGGGGCTGACCGCGCGCTGCATATGGGCATACAGCCACCCCGACAAACACGCCAGTAACGCAGCATAAACAAAAATAATAATTTTGTATGAAGCCATATTGATGCCGAAGGACTCGGCCATCACCGAGCCACTTTTCAACGCGCGTATGGCCCGGCCCGGGCGGGAATTCAGCAGGTTATAGGTGCCCCACATAGCCAGCAGAACGCATACCCAAATTAAATAGAAAATTTCACGCCCGCTGGCCAGGGAAAAACCCAACACATTGACGGGTTGAATGCCGGCAATACCGTCGTACTGACCCAAAAATGCCATATTCCCGAACAGGTAATACAGCGAAAGGCCCCACGCAATGGTACCCAGAGGCAGATAATGCCCGGACAAACGCAGTGTGATAGCACCCAGCACATAGGCAACAACAAACGTAAGAACCAGCCCTACGATAAGCGCAAACCACGGCGACCAGCCCATGGCTGTAGTAAGGTAAGCCGTAGCATACGCCCCCAGGCCCACGAAGGCTGCCTGACCAAAAGAGGTAAGCCCACCAACCCCCGTAAGCAACACCAGGCCTAAAACCACCAATGATGCCAGACCAATGTAATTTAACTGCGTTACCCAGAACTCTGGGGTAGCCGACCACTGTGGCACGAACGCCATAAAAACAACGAAGAGAACAAGTAGCAATCGGTTCATGGCCTTAATCCTCGTCGTCGTGATGATGGGTGCCGAACGAACGCCACAACAGCACAGGAATAATCAGTGTAAACACAATAACCTCTTTGTAAGCACTGGCCCAGAACGATGAAAATGCTTCAAGAATACCCACAAATAAAGCGCCAACGGCCGTTACCGGGTAACTGACTAACCCACCAATAATGGCAGCCACAAAACCTTTCAAACCAATTAAAAAGCCTGTGTCGTAATAAATAGTGGTAACAGGTGCAATGAGCATGCCCGACAAAGCACCAATGGCGGCTGCCAGCGTAAACGTAAGGCTACCCGACATATTGGTACTGATACCCATTAAACGCGCACCGCGCCGGTTCACGGCAGTTGCGCGCAACGCCCGACCATACAGGGTTTTGCCAAAGAAAAGCCATAACGCAACAATAAGGACGCCGGCCGTTCCTAGAACAAAGAAGGTTTGTGCTGACCAGGAAATGGGGCCCATAGACACTTCACCTTCTAGGAAAGCCGGTGTGCGCCAGCCCTCTGCACCGAAAAACACCAGCCCCAACCCCAGCATTGCAAAGTGAACGGCAACCGAAATAATAAGCAAAACCAGCACACTGGCTTCCGCAACCGGTTGAAAGGCAATGCGGTAAATCATTGGCCCCAAAGGAATAACCAAAGCAAGCGCAAACACCACATTCAGCCACAACGGCGTGGTTTCGCTAATAACGTAAGGCGCCAGCAAATAAAGCACAACCGGCAACACGAGCGAACCAAGGGCTGCACGGGGCAGACCGGACCAATCTTTATTGCGTGCTGCCGAACCCAGCTGCATCAGGAAGGTTACCACCCCCGCAATAAGCAGCATTGCTACGGTGCCCGGAATTTGCCCGTTCACCATAAAGGCCAGCGTTAGCGCGCCGTATGCAACAAATTCGCCCTGGGGAATAAAAATAACCCGTGTGACGGCAAAAACCAGCACCAGCGCCAGCCCAAGCAGTGCATAAACCGCACCATTCAGAACCCCGTCTTGGAGCAAAATAAGAAATATTGTTGAGTCCATCTACAACACCAAAAAAAGACAACAATGTGCCTTGAAGTAGAAAAGTCGCTGCCCAAACAGCGTGTTTCCGTTTTATTTTCGCAAACCAGCTTACTTTCTAAGCCTAAAGAATTATGCCTAACTCATCAAGTGCTGTCTTTACGGGGTTTCCCTGTTGTTTTTATTAAAGTCGTTTAACATTAAGCTTACCTTGTTGCGATATTGACTATTACTTAAAGGCTTTAAATGGAAAAAATTCGCAAGACTGATGCGCAATGGAGAGCGCACCTTACGCCCGAAGAATACTACGTTACCCGCGAAAAAGGTACAGAACGGGCCTTTACCGGACGCTATTGGAACAAAACTGAGCCAGGTATCTACCGGTGCATTGGTTGCGGCACTGCGCTGTTTGCCTCCGACACCAAATTCGACGCCGGCTGCGGTTGGCCCAGTTATTTTGCCCCCATTAATCCCGAGCTGATTCTAGAGGAGACCGACACATCACATGGCATGATTCGTACCGAAGTCATGTGCAAGGTATGCGATGCCCATCTTGGCCATGTCTTTCCCGACGGCCCGCCCCCAACCGGCTTGCGTTATTGCATCAACTCCCTTTCCTTAAAATTCGAACCCGAAAAATGAAAAAACTGCTGTTCGACCTGTTCCCCCTGATTCTGTTCTTCATTGCCTATCGTTATGCCGATATCTACTTGGCCACAGGTGTTGCCATTGTGGCCGCCGTTGGCCAGTTTGTTTGGCTTAAGGCGACAGCAAAAACCATTGAGGCCACACACTGGATCAACCTTACGGTTATTGTGTTGTTTGGTGGCGCCACGCTATGGCTGCAGAATGATGCTTTCATTAAATGGAAGCCAACAGTGCTTTACTGGATTTTCGGCGGCGTTTTACTAACCGGACGCTATTTTTTCAAACGCAACCTCATGCAAAAACTCATGGGTACGCAAATTGAACTTCCCCCTTCCATTTGGGACAAACTCAACATCAGCTGGGCGACCTTCTTTGTTTTTTCAGGTGCCCTGAACCTGTACGTTGCCTTTTCCGGCCAGTTCACCGAGTCGCAATGGGTTAACTTCAAGGTTTTTGGCCTTATGGCCCTGCTACTTATATTTGTTGTTGCGCAATCTATTTGGCTTAGTCGCCACATGAAAGACACGCCATGAATCAAACTCCAACACATAGCAAACAAGACCGTATCCAGCTGGTTCACGAGCGTCTACAAGCGCTGGCGCCATCAAAACTTGAAATTATTGATGAATCGCATTTGCACGCCGGCCACGCCGGCGCCGAATCGGGTGCCAGTCACTTGCGTGTCATTATCAACAGCCCGCAATTTAACGGTTTGCGCCCCTTGGCCCGTCATCGCCTCGTGTATGATCAGGTCCAGGATCTTATCCCCTTTCCAATTCATGCCTTGGCCATTGTGGCCGGCACTAACGCTTAAGGATGTGTATGAAAAAACTTGTTATGTTTGCTGCCGCTTGCGCTATTTCTGCCCCGTTGTACGCCCAGAATGTAGCCACCGTTAACGGTAAAGCTATCACCCAAGATCAACTTGATCAGTTTGTTAGCTTGCTGGTTAGCCAGGGAACCGAAGACACCCCCGAGCTGCGCGAACAGGTTAAACAAGAAATGGTTGGCCGCCTGGTGGCTGTGCAAGCAGCCGAACGTGCAGGAATCGACAAAGAGCCCGAAGTACGCCAAGAGCTCGAGCTGGCGCGTCAAGGCATTTTGGTTCGCGCCCTGATGGAAAACTATTTGGAAGAGAACCCGGTTACCGATAAACAAATCGAAGACGAATATGAAGCCATAAAAAAAGCACAGGCCGATCGCAAAGAGTACAAAATTCGCCATATTCTTGTTGAAGAAGAGCAGGCCGCCCGCGACCTGCTTACCCAGCTTGAAGCAAACGAAGTTTCTTTCGAAGAAGCTGCCAAAGAGCACTCCATCGACAAAGGTACTGGCGCCCAGGGTGGCGACTTAGGCTGGTCAACTACCAGCAGCTATGTTCCGCCGTTCGCGCAGGCCGTTGAAAAAATGGAAAAAGGTCAACGCACTAGCGAGCCCGTGCAATCGCAATTTGGCTGGCACATCATCGAAGTCGAAGATATCCGGCCCGTAACGTTCCCCACGCTGGCCGAAGTGAAGCCACAGTTGCAAGAAATGCTGCAGCAGGAAAAGCTCTCGCAGTATCAGCAAGAGCTAATGGAAAAAGCCAAAATTCAATAATCGAAAGGTCGGGCGCAGCGACTTTACGCTGCGCCCGCGCGTTACCGCTTTATGCTGTGGTCGCGCATTTTATTTTTTATTACGCTTGGGCCAATAAATCTTTTAGCCCCTGTTCATCAAGAATCGCAACACCCAGCTCTTGGGCTTTCACAAGTTTGCTTCCCGCTTCCTCACCAGCAACCACATAACTGGTTTTCCGGGACACAGAGCCGCTGACCTTACCTCCGGCAGCCATAATCAGTCGCGTGGCCTCATCCCGGGTTAGCGATGGCAAGGTTCCAGTTAACACAAAAGTTTTACCCGCCAGCAACTGACGATTCGGCTCATTTTCAACCTTGGGTTGCACGCCGGCTTGCTCAAGCGAATGAATAACCTGGCGGTTATGAGGCTCGGAAAAGAACTCCAGCACCGAATGCGCCACTACCGGCCCCACATCGGGCACCGCCATTAAAGCCGCTTCGTCTGCATCCATAACCGCTTGTATCGAGCCGAAATGTCGGGCCAAATCGCGCGCAGTTGTCTCGCCCACATGACGAATGCCCAATGCAAATAATAAACGGCCAAGAGATGGCTTACGCGCAGCCTCAATCGCCTTCACAAGGTTCTCGGCAGATTTGCGCCCCATACGCTCGTAGTTCAATAAATCTTCAACACGCAACGAAAACAAATCGGCAATCGATTTAACTCGGTCGCTATCAACAAGCTGATCGACCAGCTTCTCGCCCAAGCCCTCGATATCAAGGGCCTTTCTGCCGGCGGCGTGTATCAAGCTTTGTTTACGCTGCGCCGCGCAAAAAAGCCCCCCTGTACAGCGGGAAACGACTTCGCCTTCAAGTCGATGAATTGCAGAGCCGCATACCGGGCAATGCTTGGGCGTAACAAAGAAAGTCGCGTCTGAAGGGCGTAACTCGATCACCGGACCAACGACTTCGGGAATAACATCACCCGCACGCCGGACAACAACGGTATCACCGATACGCACGTCTTTGCGGCGAATTTCATCTTCGTTGTGCAAGGTTGCGTTGGTAACAGTTACCCCACCCACAAAAACGGGCTTCAACCGCGCCACAGGCGTAATCGCACCCGTTCGACCCACTTGAATATCGATACCCAACAAGACCGTGGTTTCTTCCTGAGCGGGAAATTTGTGCGCGATGGCAAAACGCGGCGCCCGGGCAACAAACCCCAGCACCTCTTGTGCCTGTAGTGAGTTCACCTTATAAACCACACCATCGATATCAAACGGCAACGAGGGCCGTTGCACAGCAACGTTATCGTAAAACTCCAGCATGCCCTGCGCTCCGCTAACCACTTTTCGATCACGGTTTACCGGCAAGCCCAGACTATCGAACCAATCGAGCATTTCATTTTGTGTGGCACACAATGCGGTATCGATTTCACCCCACCCATACGCAAAAAAACGCAATGGGCGACGCGCAGTTACCCTTGGATCGAGCTGGCGTAAACTACCCGCTGCCG
Organism: Pusillimonas sp.; assembly: GCA_002694155.1. GTDB lineage: Bacteria > Pseudomonadota > Gammaproteobacteria > Burkholderiales > Burkholderiaceae_B > Neopusillimonas. Next base: position 8,418 of record NZLH01000020.1, read on the forward strand.
CATTACGCGGATTCACGAAAACCTTCTCGCCCCGCGCTTGCTGAGTTTCATTCAGACGTTGGAAATCGCGTGTGTTTATGAAGACTTCGCCGCGAACTTCCAAAACATTCGGGTAGCCCGATTTCAACTGCAACGGAACGCAACGCAACGTACGGATATTTGAAGTGATATCCTCACCT
>NZLH01000021.1 GCA_002694155.1 Pusillimonas sp.
TGATGCCCTTGTCTCTCATAAATTTAAGAGACGGACTTGCTGTAAGAAGGCCCATAAACGCCTTGGTTACTGGCTTCTTTTTCATCTTCCCACCAGAAGCCGCTCTCATCGTAGGTTTTAGGGGTTCTGTTCTGGTTCTAGTCGGTTTCCCCTTTGGCTTCAGCGTTTTCTCCGGGTTATATAAATAAGCGCGAGGTGCATTTCTGCCTTTTAATGTAGGCTTTGTTTTTCTTCCAAGTTTAAAATCAGACATCTTATTCCCCTTTAGCTGCTGCTTCATGGTAGCTCGCGAGATTGTCATCGTAGGTTCTCCCTGTAAACTCCTCCCACATTGGTCGGAGCATAACGTGAAGTTCATCTATCTTCTGACTATTGACATCAACCTTTAGATCAACAACAGCCACGTTCTTATCCACATCTATGAGAGTGGACGATATCCATGTAAGGCCCGTAACGCAGGCACCCACAAACGCTACAAATACAGTCCCTGCAATAAACTGAGGTGTCAACATTTCCATCTTCTCCTAGCTTGACGCAAACGACTGTTTGGATTCTTCGCCGCCTTCGGAAACTTTTTCATTTGTCCGGCAGATCTAGCACAGAACGACTTACGCCTTTTTGCCGCCGCACTACCGGGCTTTACCTTGCCTGTGACGGCTGTCTTGAGCTTACTTCCGGGGTTTGCCCTTCTGTATGCCGCAACACCCTTGGCAGTCATCCCCGCCCCTTTTTTAGTGGGACGGAAATTACCTGACTTAACCGATGTTTTGATCGGTTTTTCTTTTTTCCTAGGCATAGAACACTGTCATGAAAGCAAAGGTGGCTGATGTATATGAGAGAAACGCACCACCCTCGAACAATATTCCATGCTCAGGTATGGTTATGTCTCTTGACGTTTCATCATCCGCTATGCTTCTCAGCTTCAACTGACTTGTTCCTGTTACAGAACCAGCCACAAAATCCATTGTTCCCGCTGTTGCAGAGTTGACAATCAAAACACCCTTGATTCTTGCCCGTCCAGCAAAGATTACATCCTTAACTGTGGTGGCAAGGTGGCCTATTTTGATATTTGCTGCTGGCTGTGCAGACAGCTCAGCCCCTGTTACGGTTCTAAAAAACTTTGTACTGGAGTGTCCTGTAGCAGATCCAGTGAGTGTTATAACCTCTGTTTGTGTATCACCATTAACATCAGTGCCTGTAAGAGTGACGGTCTTGCCGTTGTCTCCGGTTCCTGTAGTTGTGACATTGATCAACTGCGCTCCGGTGAACGTGGCTACACCCCCACTAGTATCCGCTCCATCAAGAGTCGCTGTCGTGTTAGGACGAGCTGCCTCAAGAACGGAATCATCATCAGCAGCATTCGCATCTGCTGTTATCATGATGGATTGTATATCTGAATGGCCCATATCAATCTCCTTTAAGAAAGGAGAGGGGTAGTCCCCTCTCTGTTAATATTAGCCATTAGCAAAGTCAAAAGCTGCACCGTGGATTTTGATTACAATTTTTCCTGCGGTGTAAGCTGCCTCTGTTGCATCTCCTGATGTCAGATACAAAAACTTTTTAGTCAAAGCTGCAATGTTGCACCTGCATCTGCTTCGTTATGAAGGCCAAGTGTTAGGTCACCATTGTTAAACAGAACTGTTCCGCTTGTTACAGCAGCATTTTCTGCCGTTGTACCTGTTGCAGAACAAACCAGATTGATATCTGGGTCACCGCCAGTTGGAACCTCAAGACAGATAAACTCTAACTTGTAAGGTATGCCGTTAACTTCTTTTGTTAACTCTGCGATATAAGCGTTTGCTGCGCCACCATCAGTTCCGATAACATCATCGGCAGCGCCACCTGATGCCAATCCACCATGTAGATCGACAAGAATGGTTGTGACAATGTCTCCACCAATCTTGTTTATAAAGGTGTTGATAGCTGCGTTGGCAATTCCAGATCCATGTGCATTTGGTGTAATATTAAAGATTGTAGCTGCTGTGCCTAAACTGGCGTTGTTCGCGCCAACGGTTGTTCCCGCTGCCACAATGTTATCACGACCAGAAGTTGCAACCTTCTGTATCTCTAAAACACCGCTGCTTGTTGAATTGATTTGCTCTGTAAAAGCGCCAGTAGTTGCATTCTTGGATACAACTTTAAATCCATTTTCGGAACGTACTGCTCCGTTAAAAGTGGTAGTAGCCATGTGAAACTCCTGTCTTGGCTAGTGTCAGCCACAGGATGCGGCTGTCAGGGTTTAAAACAGTATAACAAAAAAAAGGACGACTATGAAGCCGTCCTTTTAATTTATTGTAAATTCATGTTAGTCAGCGCCCGGTGAGCCATAGATTCCCAAAGGATCTGAAACACCGAAGCTGTAACGCTCACGAGCCTTGTAACGAACATTTCCTGTGTCGAAGTCACCATCCATCATTGTTGACATTGGTGTACGCACAAAATGCTTCATTCCGTTTGGCACATCCGTTGTAACGAAGAATGCATCTGTGTCAGTCAGGTAGTGATTGACGCGATACCCTTCTGGGATTGAACCGTTGGAACGAATTGCATTCAGATCGTTATCGGCAGTTCCTGTACGCAGATCTGTCTGTAACAAGCGTGTTGCAACAAACATCAATGCGGGTGGAACAATCAGCTTACGTGGGCGAGCAGCGATCAAAAGACCACGCTCGTCAACAAAAGCTGCGATGTTGATAACGGCATCTTCTAGCGATGTTTCGTTCAAGTCTGCTGCGACTGATGGACGGTTGGCATTTGTACCACCAGCAACTGTTGGGTGACTTGCATTGAACAATGTCACGCCATCACCTGACTGGAAGGTATCAAAACCTGTGTTCAGCAGTGAAGCAGCCTTGACCTGCTTAGTATACGCCATAGCCCGTGCAAGGGCTTTGGTGTAACGAGCAGACAATGCATCGTAAAGATTATCTTCCATAGCTTCCTCAGTAACCGAGAAACCCATTGCAACGGTTTCATGGTTATATCGGGCTGTGAATGACTCTTGCGCGGTGTCGAAAGAAACCTGTGCGCCCTCTTGCTTAACTGGTGCAGCACCAAAGCCTGAGAGTTTGACTTCCTCCTCAAAGCTACGCTCTGAGTTTTCAGTCTCATAGATTTCTGCATGTTCGTTTTCGTACTTCTCGTACTCCAAACCAAACAGTGCATTCAAACCGGGCAGTAGCTCCTTGAGGAGTTGCGCTCTTGAAATAGCCATACTTCAATCCTCCTAAGCTGCTGACGGAGCGTTGCCAGAAACGACACCGATTCCGAGTTGATGACCAGTGTTGAACTTACACACCATGATTGGGAACGCTGTTCCCTTTTCATCACCGTCAAATCCACCCAAGAAATCTACGATTCTTATTGGTAGAGCTGCGGTATTATCTGCTGTGCTGATGTCCAAAGACACACGAGAAATGCTCAATGTTGAGGATGATGTGCCTTGAACCAACGCACAGTTAGCTGCGATATCGTCATCATTGACGCTGCCGTCAGCTTGAATTGCGAACAGGATATTAGGATCATCAGCAACATAAGCCATGCCCTCTGTATGAGCGGCACCTGACCATTGTTGACTAAATGTAAGCTGCTTTGTGCTTACATCAATGAAACGACATCCAAGAAAGATACCAATNGGNGTAGCTGAAGTAGTACCCGTATCTTTCTGAATGGTGGTGGTGGTTCCAGCGTCAGTTAGTTTGACGATGTCACCGTAACAAATCCTTGTGGATTCGCTAGACAGGATTGGGTATTGACGGAANGAACCGTTGAAGTTCCCACCCAAATTGCCCATCGGACGTAATCCAAAGGGAGCAGCGGTAGCAGACATTTCTGTCCCTCCTTCTAATCTACGGCAAGCTCCCTGCTCAGGTTACTTGCCAAATGTTGTTTTCGTACTNCGTTCTGGTTGCAGAACAGGCATACGACTATCAGATTGCCTCAGATAATTATTGTCCACTGAATCGATCTGCGACTGATTCATTTCTCTGTGGGCATCATTACGAGACTCGACATATTCGGTTGAATTTTCNCAAAGTAGCAATCCTCCAACCTCAACATTGCCCTGAAATCTGGAATCGATATCAGGTAGCACTTGCAATTCAGGATGATCGTCAGCTTTGACAGGTGTCCAGCCTTCACGGAACTTGGACGATACATTTGTATTGTCACTCTGACCCATGGTTGATGTGCGAATCCATCGGTAGCTTACGCCTTCTCTGGGTTCGGGGACAGGTAACGTACTAGCACGTTGCCAAGTTTTAGGACGCTCGAATTTTTCACGAGACTTATTGTTGCGTGGGCTTCTATCTGACATCTGAAGACTCCTTCAAGACTTGTGCAGCGTATTGCTCAGGGGTTATTCCCATTCTTTTGCAGAGCGCGACCGCTGATGAGGTTAGTTGCACCTTGCGTGGTTTTTTTGCACTCCGGCTTTGGGGGGCAACCACGGAACCAGTTTGACGTACAGGTGCTTCTTCCTCTACTTCTTGNACATCAAACTTGTCTGGAAAAGTTCTTCTCATGGCTTCATCGATCTTTTGATAATACTCATCACTAGATGTGTGAACGCCTTCTTTTACTAGCTTTTCATGAACGCCAAAGGCGTAGCCAGTCATTTCGGAATCNTTGCCAAACCACTCATTTTTAGCATTCCAGTCCAAAGCCTTTTGATCNGGCTTCTTTATTTCTGGAGCTTGCTCCTGAGCTGGCGGTGCCGCAGGTGTTACGGCCTGTCTTTTCTGCGGCTTATATGTATCAACCCTATATTTTTCATTTTGTAATTTTGTCAGGCTCTCCTGTGCCGCTATCAAAGCATCTGGATCTCCAGTTTCATAAGCTGCTTTGTATGCGTTTTTAGCTTTATCTAGCTCCGCATCAACGCGACCACGGGCCTGATCTAACAATACCCCTTCGCCATCCTCTAGCGCTTTTCTTAGCCTTTCATTTTCTTCAGATAATTTTTTAGCGTATGTGATGGCCTCTTCCTGAAGTTTAGAGGCTTCTTCCTTTCGCCTCTTTTCCTCATGATACTCAAACTTTAGCTTGTTAATCCTTTTCTGAACATCTTTGCTATAGTTTGCCACTTCCTGATCGTCAGGAATGTTAGACTCATCAGTGGCTTCGGTTCTTGGCTTGTCCTCTGGGGCAGTATCTTCTACAACCTCGACCTCAAACGCTGAATCACCAGCCTCTTCNAAGTTAATTTCTTCNTGTAAGTTATCGGTAACTTTTTCTTGTGCTTCGTTCATGCTCTTGAATATCCCCTTGGGTCATCGACAACAGCCTCGACCGTATCATCATTTATAAGACGAAATTCTTGCTTGTCTATCTTAAATCTTGTTCCTGAGTAAGAACGAAAGATAACAAAGTCGCCTTCCTTGCAGTATGGACCATTAGGAAACTTGTCAGAATCCTTGTACGCATCAGGCCCAGCCTTTACGACAAAACCAAGCACTGACGCAGTTTGCTCTGCATTTTTCAGCGCATCCGGCATATAGATGCCAGAGTCGGTTTTCTCTTTGACTTCAAGTGGTTTTATTAAGAGTTTATACCCANAGGGTTCTGGGATNTTTAATGCAACATCTCTGTTGACTTCCTTGGTTGCAGAGTACATCTGTCTTCCTTTTGCAGCGGTTTATAGGCTCACAGCGCCTTGCAGGGACATCCCTGTAGGTAGTATTCTTCACAATATACTACACACTTTCTAATTTCGGAACCCCTAGTCGTTAATGAATCTTTCTTCAAGGTCAAGAATGTCCCTTTCGACCTGAGCGAGGGCATCAACTTTNCCGACCGCNTCTCTGTATTCCTCNAAGGATTTGCACCCACCACAGGCCATATGGTCAGCGAGAGCATTCATATACTCCCTGACTTTTGCTTTNATNGGNGANTATATCGTATCATTGTTTTCCATTTTCATTGTTACTGTTTGCCAGCTCCCTTGCTATTTCCAAACCTATGNTTGTCCCTTCGGNAATTTCATNCTGCCTTGCTCTGTCCAGTTCTGTTGCTAACTGNACACCTAGTTTAGCACCAGCTCTTTGATCCTCGGACTCAAGACGATCTTTTTGTAGCTCAATGTTTTGAGACTTTGACTGCATATCTGCCTGAAGTTTGGCAATATCCATTTCTTTTTTGTGAACAAACTCAGCCTCTTTCANGGCAATCTCTTTTTGCTGTATGATTGTAAGAGGGTCTTGCTGCTTTTTCATATTTTCTTTTTGCTGCATCTCAGCGATATCTTTGCGAAGCAGTTTTTCAGCCGCCTGTGAGGCCAACCTACTTAGCTCTAGTTCTACATCTTCCGGCAACTGTGCGTCTTCATCCGGCATACCAACGCCAAGATTCTTTTCTATNTCTTTTCTATACTGGAACGCCACATGCTCTGTAACGTGAGCTGATATGGCTGCCTGTATCGCACCGGCAAAAGGTGACTGACCGACAATCTCTTTTAGCTTTGGATCTTGNGCCGCAGCTAGATGAACCGCAATATGCGCCTCATGGTCCTGATACTTAAACGCTTTTACAGGCTCTTGTTTTAAGATCGCCATGTTTTCTGTTACAGGATCTGATGACCTTACATCATCTGGCAGTTTAATAAGCTCTTGTGCATCCTTTATTCCCAGAACTTCAAGCATTTGTCTGTGNAGTTTGCCCATGTCGTATANTTGTGGTGCCTGCNNTGCNAGCTGTAATGCTGCCTGATACTGCACAACTCTTTGTGCCATGGTCGCAGCATTNGGNTCAGATACNGGTATGACATCAATCCTGCCATCAAAATCATCNTGTCTGTTAAAATCACCATCAAGATCATACGAATACTGAGGCGGCATATAATCCTTGATNATCTTTGCAAGAAGTCTTAATTCGTTTTTCAGAGATGCATGTAGCCTTGCCTGAACACCAGACATAACTTTCATGCTTCGCTCCATCAAAGCGAGCGTTGTTCCTACTGGGGCTTGCGGGTTGAGGTTTCCAACTTGTACATCCGCAACGGAGCCAATCCTTCTCCCCTCTTCAACGATGTTTCCAAGCAACTGGTATAACACTGAGGAGGGTTCCTTGTAAGGAAGGAATGCAATCGAATCCCTANTNGCACCGCCCGGAACATCCACATCCCTGAACTCACCCGGCATGAGAGGCGAATCATCACCTTTAATACGAAGACCGCGAGCTTTGAGACCAGCAGGGAGATTAGAGAGCGTACCCGCATCGATAAGCTGACGAAGAATNCTNGTNGCNCTTTTAGCCAANCCNCCAATNAGNTGNATNAGNCCNGTNCCATAGAAGCCAAGNCCCGGAAGATATCTGTAATGTACGAAGTGCTGACGTTTTTTCTTTTTAGGGTCACCCTCATACCAGTTTCTCCTTATNGACAATATGGTTTCTGATGATTTGTCTATTGTTATTATGTACGGCCTTGCTATCTCATCAGGATCATCAAACGGCTCAGGCATGATTACATCGACATGCATCTCCAGTAACGTGTGNCTGTCATCATCNTCGACAACCGCTGTCTCACCTTCNATCTCATCATACTTTTCCTGTATGTCAGAATAATCAGGCTGNGGNTCNGGCANATCTACATCCAGATAAAAATTGTTTACNTGTAGCTCTCTNATCTCGTTTGGCGTTTTCTTCATGACATGTGTGTAGCGAGGGCAGGTCATAAGGTCTGATGCGCCATAGGANACAACAAAGTCCTCCGCTGGCACAAACATGGCACACGGNCTTTCCATCAGAGGATCATAATAAACCTTTTTGAAAGATGATCCTGCAAGCGGCAGTCTGAAAAGCATNTGCTCTGTTTCATCACGATACTCTGTCATCTCCTCTGTCAGGAGATAATTCATTTCATCTTCTATTCTTGTNGCCTGTTTTAGTTTGTCCTGATCTTTTTTACCCATGATCTTNGTGCGAACAGGGCCAGAAGCNGGNAAGATCTCTCCCATNGCCTGTGCCTGAAATCTNACGGTTGCCTCTGTAAGTATCGGNTGAAACACACCTGAAGCACCCTGCCAAGGCTGTGTCCTCTCTTCGATCTTCATGCCTAATAGATCGAGTCCTTTNACATAGGATCTTGCCCAGTCTCTTCTTGACTCNCTGTCTGAGTTNAAATCTTCAATCAGATCTGCTGCAAGTGATTGTAACTCTGCTTCTTCAAGATATTCAGCTAGGTTAGCATCATGCTCTGGACCCATGATTTCATCTGCAACATCTCCAGTGAAATCAATCAGCATGGCTGAGTCTTCTGTTGTTACAGATACAGCCTCNGGGTTTACAACTTCTATCTGCACCTCTTCGGATTCTTCTCCTGAAGGCATTGGATTTAGAGGTTTTTCAACAGCCATTTTGGGTCACCCTTCTAGTGATGTTTGTTTCACTATACCAGCTATGAAGCGTTTGCACCATTAGTAGTATTCAACTGGTCTNCTGTANCTGGGTTCATCATCCCATTCATCCATTGATGATCTTATCCAGCCGCCCTGCCTGAATCTAAGAAGAGCCTGTGTTGTAGAGTCAACAAGGTCATCATGATCGCCTGTTGGAAAAGCCGCACACTCTTCNATAACTTCATCAGCCCATCTTGTTGCAGGACACCATATCACACCNCTGGCAAATAAATCACTTACAGCGTTTACACGAGCTATCTTATCCTGTCCACGCGAAGGTGTGAACTCTGTAACNGGTATTCCCATNGCGCGAAGCTCAAAAATTAGCGGAGAACCAGCGGCTTTNGCNTCAACAATCATNTGATCCGGCTCATATTCCCANTATTTATCGTAAGCCGCACGTTTCAAATCAGGAAACTCCAGTTTTTCTTTGTATGCGTCCAGTAAAATCAGGTTTGGCTGGCTTTTTCCGTCATCATCAGGCCAATAAAACACGCCCCAAGTGGTACAAGCGCTGTAATCNGCTCTTTGTGTCTTCAAAAACGCCGTATCCCAGCTTTGTATGATGGCTTCGCANGGTGGTGGGCTGTCTTTTTCCCATTCTCTCCACCATTCACGCTTAATTAGCGCACCTTCTTCCGATGTTGGGTCTTGTTGNTACTGTGCAGACCATTTTGCAACGGGAAGTTCNGCTCTCAGCGACTCTAACTGGTCNAAAGGCCAGAACTCAGGCCACAAAGGGTCACCAGATGGCATGATTGCAGGTANTTCTATGACNTCCCAGTCATCAACACCCTCTTTTTGGGTCACTGATTTGATAATTTTGCCTGTCAGGTCTCTTGTAGACCATCTTGTCATCACAATTATNATGGCTCCCCCCGGCTGAAGTCTCTGTCTTGGCCCTGATGTGTACCATTCATAGACTTTCTCATAGACTTCTGGGTTGTAAGCCCCCAGTGCCGCCTCCTGCTCCGAGTGCGGGTCATCGATAATGAGGACATCAGCGCCTTTACCAGTAACTGCACCACCCACACCAATAGCAAAGTAGTCTCCACNCTTGTTTGTNTTCCATCTTCCGGCAGCTTTCGAGTCCGAAGACAGCTCTATGCCCGGAAACACTGACTGAAAGTCTTCCTGACTTATCAGATTTCTGACTTTACGNCCAAATCCTACAGCAAGTTCTGCNGTGTGTGCAGTCTGNATNATCTTTTTTTCTGGATACCTGCCTAAAAACCAAGCCGGAAACAGANATGATGCNAACTCTGACTTGGTNTGTCTTGGCGGCATGTTGATTATCAGNCGNTTNANCTCNCCNTTTGCCACACGCTCAAAAGCATCTGCCATAANTTTGTGGTGCCTACCACCAATAAAGGCAGGCCACATTTTTTTGACAAAGGTCAGGAAGTCAGAACGAGAGGCTTCTTTCTCTTTTGCCTCTTCAAGCTCCATGATGAGATCCAGCATCTCTTTTTGGTCCTGTAACGGCAAAGAACTTATCCTTGCTTTTACCAGAGCCAGATCATTCATTCATTAACTCCTGCATAAAATGACGGAGGGGAGCGGAAAGGACACGCTCNACCCTCCGGGGATGAAGGGAGAATAACATCCCTTCAGATAATATACCCTAGTTANAGTTTTCGCCATCATTATGTTTTGGCAAATACATGGTTACNTCAGCGTTGCAGTCAGGGTTGGGACAGGACAAATTTGTTTCCATACAGAACTCGCTGTCATCTTCACTTATGTCGTGATCNGCACCCCATATCAACTCTGTNGANCAATACCAGCAGTTCATTTTTTTACTTTTCTTGGTCTTCCACGTTTCTTAGGGGGAGCCTTTCCACCCACCCAAGCCTCGTTCACGTTGGGAGTTTTTTTGTCATCNGCTTTTANTTTTCCAGATTTATCTCTGGCTCTTTTCGGTTCNTCATCTTTCATGCAGNNAGGAAAGAATAATTTTAAAATTTTCTTAATCATGTTCATCCCTTTTATTGATCTGTAAGCCCTTATATTATAATATAAATATATTATAATCTATATGACTAGTATATTATAATATATTATAATATGGATTCTTGGGAGAAAAATAATGGCTTTTTTACAAAGCAACATCAATCATTTTAAATGTTGGGTTAGGCGTGAATATACGTGTAATCACATGAAGTATCATGGTGAGTTTTTACATGCCATGTGTATTGCTGTGACAACTATGCCTAATCGATGCCTGAGTTTTCAGGTTATTTTCACAGGTTGTGAAACAGATGACGAAGACGAGCCTAATGTTCACGGCGGTGCAATGTGGGCAAGAATGCCAATAACCGCGTTAGTCGGCGATACACTCTTTGAAGAATGGCCTGAGCCAATGCCCGTACACTACGCCCAGCCTTGGGACTGTATGTCACACACTCACTCAGTCTACACACTCAACAGAGCAACACCCTGTCCGTGGTTAGCAAAGGTGGATAGCGAGTTCTATCCGGCAAAGTATCTCTTCACGGTAGATTATACAGACAGCGAGATTGCAGATGATCCGGCA
>NZLH01000022.1:0-3387 GCA_002694155.1 Pusillimonas sp.
GGTTTGAAAGACAGTTCATCAAAAGTATATGCAAGGCCATTTAGAATAAATAGAGCAGTTACAAATAAAAAAAGAGTAACTGGGCTTATAATACCAAATGAAGATAAAGTATTCGATGATATATCAGTAGTAGATGATTTAGGTAATGAATTTGTTTCTAAAGGAGGTTCTCCGTTTGGCACAGTAATAAAAGACTTCACTTATCTAAAAGAAAGAATTGATGTGACAACGGGTAATACCGTTCTTTCTCCTTCAAGACCAAATGACGATGTAGAACCGAATTTACGATTAGAATTACCTAAGCCGGAAGATATACCTGGTGGAATCTTTGTTAGAAGCGGCCATGATAGAGTTCAAGCCTTTTCCAATAAAACATGGGGAATGGGAGGATTGTCTGCGCCATCTAGTAGAAATGTAGGCGAATTAGAAGCCATCAACGGAGTGTCTGCGGAAGGCGCATCACAATATGATACTCATGATAGAATGCTAATATTTCATCTTAATCGAATTTTAAATGTCAATCATGAAAAAGTCCATGTTGATGATTATGATAGTGCAGGTATAGGTCGTGGATTTATACCTTCTGGAACAACAAGATTGTTTGCATCTCATCGTATGTCGGACCATGCTGAGAGAGGCAGTGTCCTAACTCAAACAAACTACGGAGTTCCTACTGGAAACGAGATACCACACCACAGAATAAGATTTGGTAGACAAGGACATTCATTTATTTCTCCTACGAGACATCGAGGAACTCCAAATTTCATGCGTAGACAATTACACAGGTCACATGGCAGTTCTTACTCATTGATGTTTGAAGCCGAAACAGAATACAAACATCACGGTTTTGGAAACGGGGCGGCTACTAACACAAATGCTAGGTTTGAATTAGATACATTAGATATGAAAGCAAGTGGAAGCACTGTCGATACTGGGTCATTTGCATCCGATGGATTGCCTATGAGTGAATTTTACGGCAAGAGAATGATAGATGCCGATGGCGCATATACTTCAAGAGTGCATAATGATTATGCAGATTATTTATTCGGACCAGGACAGAAGCATACTAATGTTGAAGGTGTATCGGAAACAGTAGCGTGGGGTCAAGGTGTAACTGATGCTTCAATAGCCACAGATAACCCCACAAGGATTGAACTCAAAGGTGGTATGACTTTATCCGGTAGAAGGTATAATACTGGTAGCGAGATGATGATTAATGGTTTTATCCTCAATCAATACCTAAAAATGGGGGGTAGACCCGAACCAATAAGTCTTGTAGCAACCGGAGAGGATGCAAATGGCAACCCTATATATTTCTTAAGAGGCCACCATGAAGGGGTTATACGGCCAAGGGTAGCAACAGAATTAGCAACTGTTCCACCTTTATTCACTCACGATGTAGAATTGATGAACATGGCAGCAGTTCCTATCTCCACATCTGCAACAGTGCCATCAACATCTTTTACGACAAATACTACTCATGTGGATTTTGGTTTGATAAAACATACTGAAACATCTCAAGGAGGTGCGCCGGATGCTTTCTTATGCCATTGGTTAGCAGAATATAGCCATCCGGCATATTTCGGAACTATGCGTGAACAATTCTTAACATTTAGATATAGAGAAAGTGGTATGCCACGTGCAATAAATTACCCCGCAGTTAATGGGTTATTACTGAGAAATTACTCGTATAACGGTGCAGGTGCGAATGAAACACCTCAAGTCAGCCAACCGTTTGAGAGAATGTATATTGCACAATGGTTGCAGAATTATGGTTACAATGGACTAAACGCCGGAGGTCACGGTAGCACAAGGGGTTTGCGAGGGGCAAACGCAGTATTAATGGGTCATACTACCATAAGAGAAGCAAACGGAACAATAAAATTATACAATCCAAAAGGACATACGAGATACTCAAGGGGAGAGGGAATAGGAGATTCAATAAATCCAAATGCTTCTGTTGCAGTTGTAAGTGGGATAGATGTTGATAGTGACTCTACGGACCTGAATAAAATGTTTTACATTTTAGACCCGTTAGCAGCATTAGATGTTAGTAGAAGATTGCCTGTGAGAGCATGGGGAATGCGAGGATGCACTAGCGCAACAGACATGCTTGCGGGCGACCCTACTGAATTTGATGGCGATACAAGCATTAGAATTATGCAAACCGCAGGTAGATTTGATGGAGGTAGACATGATAGTATGTCTAACAAACCAAGAAACTTTGGACTCTCATCGGATGATTGGGATGAAATAGCAATAGGGCAAGACGGTCACGAAACGACAGTTCCAATAGGATATGTAGCAAGTAACTTTACTGTTGATGCAACACCGTTTGAAAGAAACATAAGAAACACAAATGAACCAATTACAGATGACAATTTCGGCATAGGTAATCGTTTGCAGTTAAAACAATTTGGAATGTTATCTCCTTATCACATGGCATCTGGTAATATAGAACAAGGCGTGTATGATACTAGACCTACGACATTGCCAATCTCAGGTCCAGTATTGTGGTTAAAGGCAGATGCTATTGAAGGCTTAGGAAACAACGAACCAATATCGCTATGGCCGGATTCATCGGGCAACAATAGAGATTTTGTTCAAAGCGTAGTAAGTGACCAACCTTTGTATTCAATAGAAGGTAACAATTTCAATGATTTGCCAACTGTCAAATTCGTATCATCTGACAAATTACACAGGCCGTTTGACGCTGCACTGAATACTAATGATTTTACAATATTCTTTGTTGGTGCTACAACACAAGATAACAATGCACATCAATTGGGATATGAGAGTAGAAGTTCTACTCCAGTAACGAGGTCCGGATATAACTTGTATGCAGATACATCAGGAACAGAAANCAGATGGGAGTTTTGGGTTGGTGAAGATACAAGTTGGTCTGCCGCTAGAACACCAGTTGGAAGCATAACCGCATTCAATAGTCAAGTAGACATTGTTACTATGACTTGTGGAGGGGGAGATGGGAACGGTAGTGCCGCAACTCAAATAATTAGGCATGACGGGGAAGTNGAAGATACTCAAACTGCTACCTTTTACAAATCAACAGGTGGCTTTTCACAAGTAGGAGTTTTGAATACTTCATCATTTCCATTCGTAGGACACATTGCTGAAATAATACAATATGATAGAGTTTTGAGCAATGCTGAGATTGAGCAAGTAGAGGCATATTTGGCGAGAAAATATAATCAAGAAATATCCGAAAATGTTGCGAGCCATGCAGGTAGGTTGGGGCAAACATCACTAAGGCCATTGAATAAGGGTCTTGACCCTTTCATAGATTTAGCNCAACANACAGGNTCANTNGCTTANGCAGAACAAGCNAANTCNGCNAGTGCTATATTNACNNATNCTNNTAANAGGCTA
>NZLH01000022.1:3394-32206 GCA_002694155.1 Pusillimonas sp.
CANTNANTNNCGATTATTNTAGATTAACAGGTAATGCTTTTCATACAAANATGCACTCATTAGCAAATCATATTCCNTCNGGCTTTGGATTAAATTATCCCTCAACAAGTCTGTCGAAAGCAACTGAATATCTTGGCACAATCATAGAGGCAAGGCCATCACACACCCATGAATTAGCAGATGTTAGGCAGATACAATCGGATGCTCAACCAAGATTAGGACTTGTAATGCAGACGGAAAATGAAAAGAAAGAAAACAAAGAAATCAATTACACGGTTGTAGGAACAAGAGCAGCGTCGTTACACAGTGATTTGATTCTTGGTTATCAATTCCCAGTATTACCATCTTATATGGCTCATGCTAAATTCCCTGAAATTAACAGAACGACAGATGGAGTGGGTGTAAGTGATTTAACTAATTCATTCATCATAGGGGATGGAAAACCAACATTTGATTTGGGGCAATTTACTACTCCAGTTGGTGCATTAGGAACTGATACGGTGGGAACTGATTTGAAAAGAAGCCGAGATGTATGGGCTATTCNCCAAGCAAGCGAGTTGCCCGCATGGGGCGGCGTTTATANTCTAAGAAAAACATACTTGACAAGAGAGGATGATGCAAATGATATGGGTGTCGAAATAGACCACAACCCTTTCCCCTTTGCATCTCACCCTAGAAGAAGGCATGTAGATTACATTGTAAGGCCAGTTAGACCGCTTAAACTAACGGGATTTGCTACGCAATCTCAGCAAGACGGATGGTGTTTAGGTGCTAGAAGCAAACTAAATCCGGCTTTAGGTCAAATCGCAGAACAACCATATACAAGAGATAAGAGATATGGTATATTTGAGTTGAAATCTAACAATTCACAAGAGAATACAATAGAACCAATCACTACTGTAAATAGCAGTGGTCGTATCTTAGAAATTGATTATCCCGATGCAAATGAATACGATGTTGTATATCACTTGATACCGTCTGCAAACATGCTACAACATTTCAAATCCGATGCAAATAGAATTGACAATCAAGGTATTTTCAATCCTAATGTATCACCGAGGTATTCGCAAAGTGATGGTTTATCCGGTCAAGAAAAATTATATGAAAGCGAAATAAGATATACTAATAAACCAATTCTTGGGGATTTTTCAAAACATTCAATCGATTACAATAAAATACACAACAAAACATTAATGGCTGAATTTCCTTCCGTGACAATAACATTTTCAAAACCGGCAAATGTTCACCAAGTTGATGATTCATCTATGTTGCCAAACACAGGGCAACTGATAGTGTTCGGAAAATACGGTTTCATCGAATATACTACCGTAGGTCAAAATCCTAATGAGATTTTAGTCACGAATAATAATTTATTTGAATTCAACGGCTCTTCTTTTACTCCAGTATCATCTTATGTGGGTCTTGAGTTTTACTTGGCAAATCAAGTTTTAACATCAGGTTTAGTATTTGGTGAAAAGGATTTGAGAGGTTCTAGTGAAATATGTGCAGTAACCCCTCCATCGTTTGTAGATAATGCGTTGGTTCTATCTAAGTTACAAAACCAAGTATGGTATGATTATGATATAGTCAATGATAAAGTGAACAAGACCACACTCAATTATCGAGGATTGCTTAGATACGACCCATTAGATTTTATTCCAACAAAACAGTCTACCTTTTTCATAGAAGATGGCAAAGATGAAGGTTTAATCAAGAACGCAGATGGTAGAAGTTTAATTTATTTTGATTATCAAAAGTTATCGGCTTCGCATCACCCAAACTACATACAAGATAAAAATGGCATTAAGTGGAATGTTGCCAGTTTAAGAGAGGATTTGGGTAAAAATGTTTTAACATTTAATGATATGTCAAAGGATTCGTTATCTGCAAGCGGCATGACGGTTGGTGAAGTTATAACTTCTAATGTAGGATATGTTGGCATGAGAACTACTGATGCCGTTTCTAACTTACTTAATGACGCTTCAGGTGAAAACATAGGCATAAGCATAGTAAATACAGATGATTTAGATGACCAAACAAATGAGGTCAAATCATCATTGAATGCACATCCATACTTGAAGCAAGTAAATAATCATAGCAATAAATATGTTTCACGTGAGTCTAAAGGAATAAACACAATGGATGCAATTAGAAATATATCTCAACTTGATAATAGACAATTGGTGGCTGAAAGAAATGGAATACTCACATATTCAAATGATGTGTTTAGTGAGGTAGGCAACAGAATTGGAATACAGAACGGACCTGAAAGTATCAAGGTTAGCAAACTGTTTGATTCTCCTAATGAGGTTGTTTTAGTTGGCGATGTCATTGCAGGTAATGAAATCGTTTATGTCAAAATAAAAGATACTGAAAAGATGAGAAATGTTGCAGGTGAAGATGGTAAAGGACTTGTTAAAACATTGAGGCAAGAAATACCTGGTCTTACATCGCTCTCCGAGGCAAGAAAGTTAGCCAAACAATTATTGGCACGTGCTGAAAACGGTGCGCCGATGATTTACATTGAAGGTTGTATAAACGCAACATCAATCAATGCAGGTGATATTATTGATGTCAATCTGCCAAGTCACGGAGTCATAGGTAAGTTTGCTGTATTTGAAGCGGAACATCAATATCACATGCTGAAAACTAACTTGATAGTCGCTCAATACGAAAAAGGCATAGAAGGAATATTGACAGACATAAAGACAGACACAACAAAAAGAAGTGGTTTGAATAAGTCAGCAAACGATTCTAAGATAAATGAAGATTTATCATTATCTACATCATTTGGAATTGTATCTGTTCATAGAGTGACTGTTAGAAGTGTGAACAATACAGGTTTCATTATTGGTGCAAGGCACAAAAACGGCTTAGGCAAGATAGGTGTTAGAGATGATAATAAAAGGACATACCCTATCGGAATGAGTAAGAGCAAGCGATATGTGGTGAAATAATGAGCGCATTCAAAAAAGCATGGAACATCCTCAAAGACGATGACGATAATCCCAACAAGGATTTTCATCGACTTAATGACCCAAATCCAACTATTGCGTTTGGGGCTGCACTGAGAAATAACCCAGTTATCGCAGATATAATGGCAAGAGAAGCAGAAGCATACAAAAAACCGTATTCCGAAGGAGGTTATATCCATGAATGCCAACATTGCGGAAAAAGAACCGACATCAATTATGACGATGTGTATAGCGACCAGTTTTGCTCTCAACGATGTTCGCAAGGCGAAAATCCAACTTGCCGTGAATTAACTGGTCAAGATTGTGATTTCAAATTGAACAGTCCACCAGAATATGACAAATACCATTCACAAAACACAGGAAATAAGGAATATCAAGTGAGCCTTAAATGCCCAAAATGTGATAATGAACTTTACGGATGGGTGAGTGAATAATGCCAGTTTTAGACCCAATAAAAGCAGCCTTGACCGACCATCTGCAAACGCTGATTAAGAAAATGACGATAGGTTCTGGCAATACTCAAGCATCTAGTAGAGATGGGGGTAGCGGCAATCCTTTGTTTAGTAAGTCTGTTGAAATACAAAGAGTAGACGAGAGAACCTTATCCATGACCGCTTTGTTTGATTCACAATTAACAACTGAACAAAGTATATCCGAGGTGGTTCTACATGGAGATAATCCACTTGATACGCCCGCTTTTAGAGCAACATTTATGCCCATTACAAAAAATACATCTAATGAAGTTCGAGTTGATATTTTAATGGAGGTAAGATAAAATGGCTAATACAAATTTGGCAGAAGGCCATGAGAAAACGGCAACTGGCGCATCAGCATACCAAAGTGACGGCTTAAGAGATACTGATGTATTAACTAGCCCTTCCTTGACAAATACAGTTGAGAATGGTCTAGGCAATGGTGTATTGGCTACAACACTAAATCAATACAATTCTGCCGATAGAAACAATCCAGTATCAGGAAACTGTTGTGTAAGACCCAACGGCACGATAGGAAGCACATCACAACTGTATGTGGATTCAGGAACAGTCCATCTTGACGGTATGTTTTATACCGTTGGTTCTGCGGCGGTTATGGATATTACCGCACCAACTAATTATCATTCGGGGTATCACGCTGTTCCTATTCCAAATGGTTCATCTTCAACCGAAGAAGCGATATTGCTTGTTTATGTAGAGCCAAGAAATCCAAACAACATTGGTTTTGTTTATGGTTCTTATGTAGATACTGCCGCCGGATTATATCCTCAATCTCCATCCAATCATTTAGTATTACAAAATACCGTATTGGCTGCGGCAAGGATAGGTAGAGGTTCATCTGGTCCTGTAATTTTATCTCTTGAGGATAAGCGTAGTTTCATTCGACCAGGTCCATTAGCACTCTCAAATGCAATAACATCGGGAGGTGCAAATGCAGATAGGAGAAATGATTTCATTGCAGGTTTCAATGCAGGTAATTTACCAATAGCGAATATGGGGTTGTTGTATGCACGTAAGCCATCGGGATTCATTACTAATGCTCAAGGCGGAAATCAATCGCATCTCTTTTGGCAATCCGATGCGGGTATAGGATTACAAGCAGGTGGAGGTGGCTCGTATCAAATTACACCTGTTCATCGAACAGCAAAGACAGCACCGATTGCTTGGTCTGCTGCATTGACATTGAACTTTGGAACTGCAAATCAAATAATAGCAAAGCCGTTAATCAGCGAGGCAGATGGCACTACATCTTTGGTTACAATTAGAGCATACGATTCATCTTATCGTTTAGAACACATATTAGTTGAAACTCAGCATTATACAGTAGGTTCATCCAGTTTAACTGTAAATGCCCCTGCAACAATTTCAGGTGCTAGTGGAGGCTATCTTGTAATAGAGTATATCCACGCATCTCATTTGTGATTATCTAGTCGTTGAGGCTCTCTTGCCACCTCGACCTAATTGCCTTCGCATCTTTGGCCTAACTACGCCCCTATCTTTGCTTCTTTTGTATCGTCTTTTAGTTCGCTCTCGTTGAACCTTTCTTGCCAGTTCATACGCTTTGTGTTTAGATTGGCGATATGGTCTTTCGCTAATACTAGACCGAGTATAACCTCTAAACTTACCTTTGATAACAGAATCCCATGCTTCTTCAAACGGTTCGGCAGAAGCGGTGAAGTAATCTATATTTGATACATTACCAAATTTACGGTAGTTTAAAGGAAAATCAGGCGCATTGACATTAGTTCTAAGTTCACTGCACTCATTACAAATGCCAGTAAAGTTTTCTACAAGCCCCATCATTGGAGTTCCACAAATTTTACAAGGATAGACAGGTAGCCCTTCTCTAGTATATTTTTCATCTTTTCTTGATTTGACCATTGTAGGTTTGCCTCCAACTCCTTGAGGCTTAGAACGCTTCCTTCTAGTAGCCCTTTTCTTATCAGTTGCGCTCATGGACCTGGTTGTCTTTGGGGTTTTGTCACTGACCTTCTTTGATGGTCTACATTTAGGATAACCTTTGCTATCGGTCTTTGCGTTACTTCTACCACAAGGAGGGTGTTTGCCGTCTTTGTCTTTCCTTGAAACATCTACCCATTTCTCTTTGAACCATCTTCTAAGGTCTTTAGAGATAATATCGGAAATGGGATTGTCTATCATTTCTTACCCGCCCATGCGTCACAAGTATTGTCTGCACGACAGGTAAAATCATACCATTCACAATAACCAGTCATTGGATTGTCCGTTTTAGTTACATCCCATGCTTTACAATTTCCACAACATTTGTTACTTGTGCATTTACGATAGTTTGGGGCATCCTTTTTGGCTTTCATCAAAGCCCATGCCTCACCGAAAATGTCGTTTGTAATCATTTTTTCTTCCCCTTCTTGCTCTTCTTCTTCCAACCGCCGCCTTTAGATTTATACCACTTGGCAGCCCATGCGTTTGCATAGGCTGATGGATATACCTTGAACTTAGAACGTGCCTTTGATTTGGCTTGCGCCCAAAGACTTGGGTTAGTTGGGGCATTATCACCTTTATCATCCGATTTTACAACACCCTCTCCGTCTAAAATTCTCTCTACCTCTCTTAGTGTTAGGTTTTCAATTTGGTCGCCTGTCATGCCCATATCCATCAAGTGAAGATAAATTGGTGTAAGACGAATATCGTTTTTCAATATGCTATCCCATACTGTATCAAATATTCCTTGGCTCATTTCACAACCCCTCCATTAAAACTACATCGCCATGCGGAGAGAATTTTACATTATCCATTCTGTCAATTAGTTTTTTGCACTCAGCACTCGATACGCCACATTCTTTAGCACAATCACTTAAACTAGCCGCACCGCCTCTTTTTTTCAAGCAAGAAATAATTTTCTTTTCATGCTCTTTCTCACTCATTTCTGCTTTTAACAAATACCACGCTTCTTCAAAACTTGTCATATCATCAACTCATCATTTTAACATATTCTGCGAATAAGGTTCTACCTAATTTTCTTTGGTCTGGATAATTTGCTTCGGCAACCATTGCTGCCGCTTGCATTGGGTGTGCGCCTTGGATTTGAACAAGGTCATGCACTTCTTTTACCATCATTTCTATATCGGACATAGAGATGATGTCCTCTTTCATAACATTCCATGCAGTATCAAATGACTTATTCAAATCCAACTCTCGAAGAAGTTGCATAATTTCATCAGCCCCTGCATCTTGTATTCCATGCCTAAACGCATGAGGATTTGTTTCAGTATCAAACAAATGCCTGTAATCTCCTTCATGAGTATCTCCTAAAAGACGCATGACTTCTTCAGGTCCCATATCCATTAACCTTTTTCTTGCATTCATAGATTTGATTGCATCAAGCGAAATACCCCTTGGCATTCCCGCATTCATAGGTGGCGGGTCGGGATTTCTTGATAACACGCCATCTAGTGATTTGTCTTTTGGTAATCTTGGATTCATCAACAATTCCACCTTTTCAACGCTGCACCTTTCGGTGTTAATTTACCACCTTTACTGGTCGGTCCTTTTACTCCACTCATTCTTGCACAGAATGATTTACGCCTCTTGGCTTTCTTAGAGCCAGGCTTTAGTTTGCTTGGTTTTGTAGTAACAGGTGGCTTTAGATTAGCCCCTGTTTCTCTTTTGAATTTGGCTCTACCTTTTGCATTTAGTCCACCTTTACGGCTATGTCTGTTTGGATTGTAGCCATGAAACGGCTTGGACTTTTTCTTGCCCTTTAGTAATACAGACACTAACAATTCCTCACTCTTTCCAAATGTTGGATTTCTTCTATCTCTACTTGGTTTCGACACTCTAAACTTACCTGCCGGTGTTTGAGTATATCCACAATCCTTACACGGAACTGCGCTACCCTTACCTCCACAAGTTAAGCAACTCATTTTACCTCCTTGAGCATCTGGAGATGGATTTTTTTCTCGCCTCATTACTGCCTTTGTTAAGAGAACGCAAGTATCACAATCACAAAACATCCTCTTTCACCACAGGTCTAGGCTTTCGCCATATTGAACCGCAGATAGGACATTCCCATAAAAAGATTCTATCACGACTTCCCGCATAAAAGCCGTTTATCCTAATTGCTAGAACATTCGCAGAACAATTTTTGCAGGTCTGTAAAACCTTATCTTTGTAGTTCTTCATAGGTTCACCAGTTAAGAGCAATGAAGGCATTTCTACCATCCATCAGCCTATCTGCATCGGGAGATTCTGTTAATTTTGACAAACGCCTTTGAGCAGTTTTTACACTTACTCCCTGGTCCACCGCATAGACTTTCTCTAATTCTTTTTTAGATACGCACTCACGCTTTGACCGTGTATGTATCATCCTCTTACACTTGCCGTATGATAACTTCCATTCATGTAATGATGAATCTCTCTTTTTCTTAGCCTTGAAATCTTGCTTTTGTTCCAACCATATAACTAGATTGTGAAGGTTATCGAATATGATTTCAGTAGACATCATCACATGGTCAGCAGTAATTACAGAACTACCCATGATAGTAGCAATTATATTTGAAAATGTAATTGTATAATTCTCAAGATTAGGAATGAATGATGTAGCGGTTTCTCTAACATTAACATCTCTTATTTGATTAACAATCTCATAGTAATCCGATGTAGCATTGAGTAATGCTGCATGATACGATTCATCTACGGTATAGATGTCGTAAGCATGTCTGTTTGATATTTCATCTCTTTCATAATCCTCTAACGCTTCCCATTCATCTAAGGTCATCTTTGCTGCCTTGAGCAATCTATCTCTTACATCATTCCTCCTACCCAGTATAAATTCTGCAATTTGGTCATAGCCCCATACTTTATCGGGAACAGGAACATAAGTTCCGCTTAATCTATGTTCACTGGTTGTTTGTCTTTGCTCATTGCTAACATCGTTTTGATACAAGAACACTCTTTGAAAGAATCCTTTTTCTAATACATGGTGCATAATATCTTTTGGAGGAAATGTAGTAGCCCATATAGATACACCAGATACAACCTGTATATTTCCATGCTTCAATATCTTAGCCAAATCATTAGTTGCCGAACCGATAGGGGCCATTGCCTCTTGTAGATACAAAATTTTCTCGGAAAAGTATGCTTTCTTATCATCTAATAATACACTTGCTTCATCGAATAGTAATGTTTTGTAACCATTCAGCAATCCCTTTTCTATGATATATTTCACTTTTCCAGTTGGCTTACCATCGTCATCAAACTCCGGTTCTTCTCTAACGTGACCTAACAAACCTGCATCCGAACCGGATGTAAATTTAGCCGCTTCAATGTCACAGGCTGCCAATAGTTTCTTTGTGAACTCGTATGCTGCTGACTTACCTGTTCTTGATTGCTGAATCCAGTAGACATGGACTCTTGTATCGAGATGGCTACCATGTATTGGTATTCTCACATACGGTGCAAGGACCTGACCAAATACATAGAATATAGATAACAAACCTGCGTATTCATTGAAGAAAGATACTGTGTTAAATCGCTCTACATATTCCTTGATAAATTTGCTGCCCTCGTATGGTGTTTTCACAACTCCGTAGTCGTTCCATTTTCTCTCCCCGCTTCCAGAAGATGGCTTCAACAACATTCAGTCACTCTCCTTTGCCAAAAGCAACACATTCTTTTTTAGTTGATTTTTGTTGATTAAAGTAAATTTTCTTTGACAACTCAAATTTATGTTGGTGCGTTTCGTTCATCCCATTAATCCATGCAATGCAGGTATCTTTTGGATGGTCGCCGTAGCCATTTTGAAAGGGTATTGCTTTCAACAAGTTTCTGTTTAAATCATATACTCTTGCCGAAAAATAACTAACTCCATTTACTCTATCTCTCCATGTTTTTATTTCTCCTATGTATTCTATACTCATCATATCACTTCGTTTCATTTGGGTAAGTCAATCCACTACTTGCAGGGTTTATCAAGCCTCACTTAATCATGCCCTTGACATTTTTACTTTCTCTTGGACTATTGCAGTTTCACTGTTGAATGCCTCTACAATTCTCTTAGCACGAACCTTACCAATGCCCTCTACCTTTTGCAGTTCTTCCGCAGTTAGACTACATACTTCTATGACTGAGCCATGCTCATCTAGCAATCGTTTTGCTATCGCTTGACTACAACCTGCACTTCTTAGAATGTCTATCCTCATATCTTCTGTTGATGTTTTTCTCAACAATCTGTATGTAGAAGATGAACCTAGTGTGCCATGCTTTTCAAATCTCTTACAGATGAATCTAGCCGCCGCAGACTTATCTGGAAATATAAGAATCGATATGTCATAATCTGTATTCCATCTTGCTATTGAGCCAATGAATCTATTGAATGCTTGAACGAATGGTATCTTTTTTCCGCCCTTCCTAGCCTTTGTAATATATTTATCAATAGTTCCGTGTATAACCAATATGGCTGAATTATAATTATCTTCTAAGTTCTGCAATTGCCTTTCTAAATGACCCGAATAAAGGCTACCAAAATAATCTTCCATCGATTTTGCTTCTATCCCCACATCTGCAAACGAATAGTCCGTTATCAAAGTTTGACGCATTTGATACTTGAGTTTGTTTTTCTCACAGTATTTGATAACTAACTTCTCTAATCCTGAACGTTCTCTATTATCGATGAACAGTATTCTTTTGTCATCCATCAATATTCGCCTCTTGATGTAATTCTAGTGAGTTTAACAAATCACATACTAAAGCCGCCCAGTTAGGGTCGGAGGTTGCTGCAATCATGTTATCGTATTGACATATCTCAAAGAAACCATTGTTAGATGACCTAAAACGCCATCTCATCAGTTCAGGTGCTGCTTCACCATTATGATGCTGCTTCAACATTTCTGCCGCTTTCTTTTTTCTTAGTTCTGCCAATTTCTTTTCTTCATCTTCGTCTGTCATACTGATGCACCTTTGTTATCATAATATGGGCATTTGCCCACACATAAACCCTCACTATATATCGTGGGGCAAGTTGGAGTCTTGTAGTATTTTTCTACACCGTGAACTAGATATTTGTTCGTTTCGACTGGACTGTAATCAGCCCATTCCAGTGACCGGATGAAAGCATGAGATAATGTCAGAACTTTATCATTAGAAACCTTAGAATCTCTTGGTGGTCGAGCGAAATTACGGTAGTAATCCATAAGATACATCATAAGATAAGAGCGTGGTTTGTGTGGAGGATTGCTACCCTTTTCACAAGCGGCTTGTGCTAAACAAGGCAACATTGGAATATTGTTTATATTCTCAATGTCTATGTTAATCTCATCCATTTTGAAAGTGTTTGCTTTTGAATCCCAACCTGTTTCAAAAAGGTTGATTGAGTCTCTTTCTACAATCTCTATTTCCAATCCCCTGCCTTCAAACAGGTGCATACCAGGATTGGGAGTTTGTGCTTTACTCACAATATAATCCCAACCTTCAATCAAATGTTCATGAGTTATTGGTATTCCCCATATTTGTCTTTTGAAATTGTATGTGTTTGGTATTCTTATATGTCTATCCGGCCTAAAAGATACAACTGGGTCTAATGTGTTTAAATTAAATCTCTTTACCCAATTATTGATTAGCATTCTGCCACTAAACAACAAATCTGCCATTCTGTTAGGTGGCAAGATATACTCTTTGTCTAGTTTAACCCAAATATGGAATCCTCCCCCAGTGAACCAAACGGCATGATTTATTCCCTCATGACGCAAATATCTTGATACTGTGTGAACTTCATTACAACACTTTCTTTGTGCTTCTTCCTGGTCCATCTCACACACTCGCACCGCTTGGTCTGCATCGAAATCCATAACAAAGTGAGGTATTATTGCAGTATTATATTCACATCTATTTCCTTTAGTTTTCAAATCTCTAAACCCATACACAGTAGTTGTTAGATTCGCTTTACCGTTTGTCTTTTTGATGTAATCCTCTAACTGCTTACGATTCTTTACAACCTTCCTCACACGCATATCTATTTCACGTGGAAAATGATTGAATAGAGCCATATCTTCACCAACCATCCAATAGAGTTTTTATTCCACGCTTCTTTTGATTATATTTTTCTATTCTTTTGTTTGCTGCAATTGTAGTATCTTTATCAATTTCAAAACCATCATACTGTAATGATAGTGATTTTGCTACACAACCGAATGTTCCACTACCTGCAAAACCATCCCATACTGATTCATTTTCCTTAGTTAGCCAACTCATTATTGGATATATCAAATCGATAGGTTTTCCCCAAACTCCTAATTCTTTTCCAACATTGCGAGGGATTTCAATAACACTGTTCAGCATTTTTCTTTCTCTTGGTGTATATGTTCGCTCTCCTAAATCGGTATCTCTACCTATACTCCCCTTACCTTTTTTGATTGGTTTTCTATTATTACTTATTTCACCTGTAAAAGCATCATATCTCAATTCACCGTAAATGAGTATATGTTCATGTGTATGTCTTGGCATTTTGTTACTTACCCAACGGCCATCTTTGAAATGCCAAATCATCTCAAACTTAGGATTGCCAAATATATTTTGAACATGATGCCTATTTTGAAAATTAGTAAAACACACATAGGTTTTAGCCTTAACTGGTATTTTCTGCATTTCATTCCATTTGTCAAAAGGAGGGTCTAACATTGCTAAATCATACTCTTTCTCATGAGAAATAGAATAACAATCAATATTAGTTATGCTCATATTATATCACCATAATGTAGTTTGTTTAGATACCTTAGAAGAATCTCGTTGAGATAGGTCTAAGAGGTTAAGTAAATCAATCCTCTCTCCTATCCACCTCATAACAGGAACAGGCATACTGTTGCCAAGAGCCTTGTATCTAGGTGCATCAGGGCATTTTTCTTTTGGCTTACCTTTCCATTCTATTTGTGTATAATTATCTGGAAATCCTTGTAACCTTTCGCATTCCACAGGAGTCAATCTTCTTACCAAAGATGTAGTTTCAAAAATGGCTTTTACTTGATTAGTTATCTCCGCAGACTGTGGGCTACGGCTTGGGTCATTAGATGCCGTTAATGTGGGTGCAACGGTTTTACTCTCTATTACTGCGGGTGCGCCATGACCAGTTGCAGTTCTTAGTGGGCAATGCTTATCTCCTGTGATTTCTTGATTAAATAAATCAATTCCAGATTGTTGATATACCGCATGATTACAACTTGTATCTAACGTATACATCGGTGAATCTTCATCTGCAACGCCGAACCCATTACCTGCCCCGTCATCGTTTCTAGTATCTCCACCACCTTTGTATCTAGTGGCTTTGTCGTGAATGGGTATGGTAACATCCATTACCACCATTGCCTCATCTTCGGTAGTCTGTCCTGTTCGTGAGTATGGTGGACCAGAATGAGTTAGAGTTGGTGCGACTTTGGAACAATGCTTTATTCCTCTTCCGTCATCAGTTTCGCTTGTTCCTCTAACGCCTTCTTGAGCAAAGGTGGCAAATTTTTCCCCCTTTTTATTGACCTTCTTAGTAGACCTGCCGATGCTGCCGGACTCAAATAGTATCGCTGCTGCACTTCTCCAATCCCCATCAGCACATCCGACAACAAACAATCTTCTGCGTCGTTGGGGGATTCCGAAGAATTGAGCGTCAAGAACTCGGTATGCGAACCCATACCCGATGTTTTCCACTTCTTTGAGAAAGGCTGCAAAATCCCTTCCTTCGTCACTCGACAATAATCCAACGACATTTTCGTAGATGAACCACCTTGGTCGAACTGCGCTAACAACTTTGAGATAGTGTAAGGCCAAGTTGCCACGTGGGTCATCCAATCCAAGTCTTTTACCTGCAATGGAGAAAGACTGGCAAGGGCTTCCTCCGACAACCAAATCCGCTTTTCCCCTATACTCATTCCAATCTACCTCAGTTACATCTCCCAGGTTAGGCACTTGTGAATAATGCTGCCGCAACACTTCACTAGGAAACTCGTCAATGTCAGCAAAGGCAACAGGACTCCAATCCAAATCATGCCAAGCAACGGTAGCCGCTTCGATTCCACTGAACAGACTGATGTATCGCACATCAATTCCCCTCCGCCTTTTGTTTCATTTCATAAGGCATAGTGGCTCTACCATACTTAGGACAGAATCCTTTTACAGCACACCAAGGCTCGCAGATGAATCTCTCAGCACCACTATCTTTTACTGCAAATGATTTACCATTGAAGTTATCTTCATATCGTAAATGTGCAGATACTAACGCTTTCAAATCAGTAAGCATCTCGGAAACCACCTTTACCCTTACAGGCTCTACAAAGCGGTATATTCCTCCCTCGTATTTAGTATCAGTCAAATGACCTGCGGTATGGTCCCAACCCCAATGAGATACACGCATATCTCCAAATTCAGGGTCATCGGATTTCCTCATGAGATACACATAGAATGCCATCTCTTTTGCCATACCTTCATATTTTGTAGTTGTATCTTTCCACTTACCTGTTTTTAATTCATGAACATGAACATTACCATCACCGTCTTGAAACAATCTATCTACTATTCCCGTTAGGTGAACAAGCACTTTCTTTCCATTGATGTCTAATTCTACCACTGCATCTATCGTTCTTTCATTCGCAGAAGGTAAAAACCATGTTGGGTCACTCTTCATGAATCGATTTGCCTCAGCCTTCATCAGTTTAGATAAATGAATATCCTCATCTAATTCATAGTCCTTGCCAGTATATTTTGCGACCTTATCTTCCCAACCTTTCTTTACTTGAGATTTAGGAATTAGTGATTGGAAGTAATCATCAACGGCTTGAAATCCTTGATTATCTCTTAGAGCGTGTGCCTGATGAATGTCTAGTTTTTCAGCCAGTATATACTCGTAAGCATCGTGAACATTTGTTCCTCTAACCATAGCATCATTCTCAGGTTCTTTAACACCCAATACATACTTGATGAAGTATTGTTGTTCACAGAATTGAAATGTGCTTAGCGATGATTTAGATACTCGTAATATTTTATCATCGGCCATGTTTGGATGCCAAGAGTATGTGGAATACAGATTAGGCTGCCTTGGAACGGCGTGTGGCCTTGGAGGTTTAATCTTCATAAGGCTCAATCCTCACACTATATTCTAGTTTATGCTTATCCAATACTTCTTTGATTTTATTGATAGCGTCATCTCTACTCTCAATCTCAGGCCCATACTTCAAAGACCAATCTAAGAACCACTCCACAACTCCTGTATGGTCCATCCCAGTATCAAAGGATATGCCATGCTGACCAAACAATTCGCCTCGAATTGAGAAGGATTCCTCTACATCATGAAGTCTAACCGTGACTCCCACATTACTCATTAGTATCACCAGTATCTAGTGCGTGAGTATCTTTTACTGATTCAAATGTTCCGTCTTTAAGACCGTCATATCCGAACCATTGACCATCCGTTCCAGATTCTTGAACATAGATTATAACTGGTTCGGGAAGGCGTAGAGAGGTTCTGTTGAACACTAATTGAGCCTTTGATATTTCTTTACCAGTTAATGAACCGTTAGCATCTCTTTCTTTCTCTATGCGAACCTCAATCAATTGTTCCAAATCTCTCTCAGTATCTTTCATCCATGCTGCTACATCAGCACCCATGATTTCATTACCATTCTTATCATAAGATGGTTTTAGACCTGTTATAACATAAACATGAACGTTCAGTCTAGCAAGTTCTTGGAATACATACATAGCGGCTTGATACCTGTTCTTTCTAAATTCCCAGTTAAAGCGACCAATCTTTGTAGCGGTCTTTCTACCCGATACTGCAACTGCGTTTGGCCCTAGTTCTAAGTCCTCTATCTTCATAGCAGTTCCACAAATATGTAGCCAGTGGTCCATACCATCAAAGACCAATGTTTTGAGATATGGCTTTGGCATCTTACCATGTAGTTTGAAATATTCGTCTTGCTTTTGTGCGAGTTCCAAAGCATAGTTTAGATAATCCATTGTCTTGTTATATGTTTCTGGATAATCAAATGGCACTTTGGCTCTTGCATTCTTTATGGTAGCCCAGGGATTCAATACAAGTATGTTATCTCCTTTGTCTTTATGATGTGCAGATACTGTCGAATCTCCGCCACCGTCGAAGTCTAAGTTCCATATTTGCGCCCCATTTGCTATTTCATCAGCAGTTAGAGAATCATTTACAATACCGGATTTACCGGACTTTCTATCACCTTTAACGCCACATAGAACCTTTGGCTCATCTCTAAAATGTGATGACATGGCAATCGCTATTGCTTGAGCAGCAGGGTTAGCAGACTGTGGATAAGACCACTCGCCATTAGATATAGGCTTAGGATTAGCCTTTGGCGTTTCTTTGACCACTCTTTCTACACCCAGTTGTTCTTTGACATATTCAGCACCTGCATCTTCTTCAAAGCCAGTAGCCATGCCTGATTGCATTTCTACTACATCATTAGGTATTGATTTGTTTTGAACCATTGGAGGTTGAGTTACCTCGGAGGTAGAGGGTAAGACCTCCACCTTTGGAGTTTGCTTAGATGGCTCTTTGTTTGTATCAACTGGCTTCCAGTTATCTAAAAATCCCGACACTTAAATTCCTCCTTCAAAACCCGTCTGTGTATGATATGTCATTAGCATCTTCTGGTGGTATCTGTGCAACGATAGAGCGCAACGGCATAGCATATACGCCAAGACCGTCTAAGTTTAGATTCAAGCCACCGTCAGTTCCTTCCCAGGTTCTTGAACGGACTACAACCCAAACTCTACTGCCACCTGCATAGTCTTTCCAACCATCTGCCTTCTTTACCTTGAATGCGTTTTGCTTATCGACAAGGTATCTTGTAACATCAATCCAAAGGCTTGCTTTGGGGTCCTCTCTCCTAAGACTGTTAGATGTTAAGGTTAGTGAATGTTTGAAGCCTCCTTCGGAATACAGATTTTCTTTACCCGCATAATCAATGTAATCAACAGTTCCACTAATAGCAAATACAGGTCCGTAATCTCTACCAGATGATAGAACCTTTCTGTTAGCCATGTGGTGGTCAAATACATCGGATAAGTCGATACAAGGCATGAATTGTGCTAAGAATTGGTCGGGAGAGAATAACTCAGTTACCTTCGGCAACACTTCATCATCTACCCAGTCTAGTCCATAATCAGCATCTATGTCAAGTGCAGATAACATCTCTTCATCTGGTTCAGTAGAATCAGCAGGTTTCCATGCAGTAGTCAATTCTGCTTTGAACGATATTGGCCTTAACAATTGTAATTCAACATCAGCAGCACCAAATGAACATTCTAATACCATAGGAGGCAAAGCACCTTCGCTCAAGAATTTCTCTTGGGTATTGCCAATGAATATCCACTTACGCTTTTCCATGAATGCTCTCTTAGGAGTTCTGCCATCATCTTTCAATAGGCATATACTTGGCCCTTGAGTATGAATAACCCACATCGGTTGTTTCCCATCCTCAGCAGTTTCCTTGTATAACAGTGTATCATCAGCATCAAATACAGACCATTCTCCGTCAGCCTTGGTAACTCTACCTATTGCTATTGTTCTGTTATTTTGTTGAATGCCATATCTTAATACTTGACTGAGATTTATTGTTGCAGATTCAATAGCAACATCTCTTTGTCTTTGCATCATGTCTCTCTTACCATCGTAAGCAACTAACATACCAACCCATTGTTCGCCTTTGCCACCGGACTTTCTTCTAACAGTATTAACTTCAAACGCAGATGAAAAGAAATCGTAGTCCTCTTCTTCTAATCCAGTTATTGAAGAACCCGATTGAACCCAAATCTCAGGGTAGTTCTCCTTTACAAATGTGCTGAATTCAGCCAACACATCATCCTCAGTCATATTCTTTGCTTCTTTTACTCTATTCAATGCTTCATTTAGTTCCATTTTTTTCACCCGCAGGGATTTATCCGAACAGTAATGGGGTTATAAAGCCTCATTGTATTTCTTGATTTGAGCCAATACTTCCACCACTTCATCATAGTCATTCGGCTGAGGTAGAATCCCATTAAAATGTTGCACCATTTGGAGTTCTTTTTGCTTTGTGCTAAGCGAAAAAAACATCTCGAAACAATGGCACAGTTTAGTGATGTCCTCCGTTTTGACAAACACTTTACGCCATGTCAAACCAATCTTTTCTAACGTCTTATCTATCTCGTCTGTTCTTCTAACAAACCATATAATCGGTCTAATTTCATAACCACATTTGTATTGTTGTGATAATCGACATCGAATATCGCCTCTAATCAGCATGGCTGCTTTCATCGTGTTTATCAAATCAGTTTCTTGTAAAGCCAAACTAATGGGAATATTGGAATCATTAGGAGTAATATTGCTAGAGATACTGTCGATATTAGAAACATCGCCGCCGTCAATCTCAACCATCCTTCAAACCCCTCTTTACTTAATGCCCATGCTACAAGTCTTTGCCAATAATCAATTAATGTCTCCATCGTCATCCCATCTTTTATTCAATGCTTCTAATTCATCGATGCTCACACAATCTTTGCGACCCGCTTGTTCTGCGACAGATTGTATTATGCCTTGAACATACGCCCCAAAATCGCCCCATCCAGATGATATAACATTGACATTAACATAAAGCGGAGAGTTAAGTGTGACCTCTTCGCCGTCTTTTACTTTATGAGGATTGACAAATCTCATCAATGAAAGGCTCTCATCTATATCTACGAGGCCAACAGGATATATGTCATCTCCATCTCTTACTCCTAATCTCCATTTTGATAACTTAGGCCGAGAGTGGACTTCTTCTTTGACATAGACTCCACCTAACACCTCGAATACAGATTTGTGGACTTTGTGTGCATTTACTAATACTGATTCATATATCGTTGATTCATAGGTCAATATCCCATTTGCATTCCAAAGTATTGCGACTTGTTCAGTTCCTACTTTTTCAAGATAATATGAAGCATCCACAACTGGAGTCATTTGTTTCAAAGCCCATTTAGGTATCTTCATATTATCTCTTCTTTTCTTGAAAGGCATTGTATCTATCGAAGGAGTCAGCATATCAACAATCTTCAATTCTATATCTCTACCAGAAGCATACTCAACAAGATATATACCTTGATTCAAATTAATAGATTCTATCATAGAATTCATCGATTCTTCAATATCATATTCTAATCCAGTAGAGTTATACATTTTCTTTGAGTCTTTTAGTATGTGAAGTGTTAATCGTTCACCTTCTGGTATCTCTACAAAACATTCACCAAACGGTATGTCATCTACATTCTTTATTATGCTTGGAGAGGGAATCACCAAAGGCATACCTAAAGGTGGTTTAACTAAACTGGCAATATCTTCATCTCTTGACAAACGTTCACAGACTCTATCTAAACCAATAAGAAATGATGCTTTACGAACATGACGCAGCAATACTCCATTTGCTCTTGCTATGCCTTTGACCACATCATATCTTGTAATGACTGAGCCTCGATTACTCAATCTTTCTAATAGTATTACCAGGTCCTGTTTTGAAATTCTATTGAATACAGTTTTTAGATACATGGCTCGACAACCATTGTTGCCACACACCTCTAAGACATTAGCAACAATTGAATACACTCTATTGATGCTTGCAGTAGTTTTACTTGTCGTTGATAAGTTGGAAAACAACTCGAATATGTCTGCTTGTGAATCTACCTCTTCTGGATATAAATCAGTCAGTAGATAATATATCTCTCTAAAGTCCTCATCGGATAATCTTTGTTTATTAGATGGAGAGTATAACAAATATACAATTTGATATTGGCCGAGTTTGTTTGGCAACAACAAGTTTGTGATTATGTCACCTTTTTTGGTAGGGATTGTTTTGCAGACTCTCAGTGATTCTGCTACTTGCCGATACATCGACCTCACCGTTCTAGTAAATCTGCTAGTATATTTTCATCTGGAACAATCTCTAATATTGCACTTTTTGCCCAATCATTATCTATCCATCTTTTTGACTCTACTCTCTTATCTTGATTGAAAGGTTTTGTCTTTCTATTTAACACAGACTTTGCAGCAGACATCATATCTTTCAATGACCTTCTATTGCCGGATATGTGGGCTACTGTATATACACAATCCACTATTAATGAAGTTGGAATACGTGGCGACCTCCTTCTTGATTTATCCCATAATTCCGAACAATAAGGAATCAATTGAGGGGGCAAATCTAATATTTCTATCATCTCAGCGATAATATTGTAGTGCTTTTGTTCCCAATCATGTAGATTACTTTCCTTCATTCTTTAGCCTCCACTATCTCTTCCGGTTCATCTTCCCATGAATCATCATCATGTATCAAATCAGTTAGATGAGAATGTAGCAGAATTGCCTCGTT
Organism: Pusillimonas sp.; assembly: GCA_002694155.1. Taxonomy (GTDB): domain Bacteria; phylum Pseudomonadota; class Gammaproteobacteria; order Burkholderiales; family Burkholderiaceae_B; genus Neopusillimonas. Next base: position 23,231 of record NZLH01000022.1, read on the forward strand.
TCTTGTAAGCATAAATCCTTGCCTTGTATATCCAGTATAACCTCTAACTGATGGTATTATTCTATTCAATCTCAAATTCAAGACTCTCGTATTGAATGCTTCACTCGTCATAACATGGAGTTCAAAACCTGGCTGAAACTTAGTTTCTACTACGCCATGTATTTTAGATTTGAAATCCTTTTCACTCATATCATTCCTCTTCCTTGATTATTTTCTCTTGATTCATACGGTAACTTTTGTCATCGAGAACGATATGAACACCTGCAAGTGAAGGGTCTACACTATGCTTCTCCCCACAACAAGGGCAGGTCAGGTCCTCTTGTATCTTGATATATTGCTGCATCGTATTCAGTTCTTCAACACGAAACACAGCCCCGCATCTATTAGCACATACAGATACATGACCAACTAAATCATCCGGTATATTGATTTCACCTTCATTATCAGTAGCCAATGTTACAGACTCTACGACCTTCCAACCTATGTTATCTGCTAAAACCATAATCCAATGATGTTGGTCAAAGACAGATTGACTAAATGCGTTTTCAGTCGGTTTAGAAAAATGGATTTCTTTCAAAGTCAATTCTTTTACACCACTTCTAACATAAGCCCCTACTCCTGGCAGAACCCATCTGCCATCGGGATTAGCAAGAGAATTCCAAAGATAGTATGCCCACTCTATGTCCTCTTGATTAACCGGAGGTAATGTATCACTCGTCAAACAACCATCTCCTACATTGGGGGCATTTCTTTGCAGTTTTCAATTCCTTACTGATTATATCGAATCTAGGTGGCAATTCGCACAAATTTTTATTGCCACAATCAGGACACTCGCTACTCATTATTCATCCTCCCGTCTATCATATCTAGTGGCATAACATTCAGGGCATAACCCTGCATACCTTCTTGCATTGTATGATGACAATAATTTGTTACAACCTTCTTTTTTGCACTTTACTGATGTTAATCTAGCCATTACTCTTCCTCTCCTATGTTGCTTCTTAGATTTATACTGTATAATGGAAAAGAGTAAGTTTCCTCTTGTATGATTTCTTCATCCCATCTCCAGTATTCCATTTTATTATTTCGATGCAACCCTAATTCATTAGTTACAAACTCTTTCACGTCTTTTAGATAAGTTTCTTTTGTGGTATCATGAGGGAGAACACATGATAATTTTCTCCATCCCGCATGATTCACAGGACTAATTACAATCAACGGTTCGCCACGATATGTGAGTAACATACCTTGATGTTCGGGGTCATCTACAACGACTTCAATCTTCTTCGACATCTCTCTTCCTCCTGTTCAATTATATCTCTTGTTTTTATTATTCTATTATCAATCTCATTCAAAGCATCAAATTTTTCTACACCTGTCATTTCATCATATCTTTTACTTCCTAACAAAATACCTCTATCGGTGTATAACTCGATAAGCATCAAATTATACTGTTCCAAGAAGGATTCTGTTTCCTTCTTTATCGCCAGTTTTTTCTCTAACTTGCTGCCTGAAACTATATTAGACCATAGACTCATACTACAATCCAATAGGGTTATGGGCTTAAAGCCTCATCCTTTACTATTATCGTTGTGGGCTTCATCATATCCTCTTTACGATAACCTATTCTGTGATAAGATTGATACCATGTTGCGTAAGATAACCACCTGCCTATTAGGTTCAATCTGCTTTTAGGATATTTAGAGCCACAATAAGGGCAATACCTGTAACCTGCTACGACCCAATCCAGGTCCACATCATGACCGCATTTCCACAAAGTTGGTATTTTGGCTGATGGTTTTCTTGGCCTTGGTTCGGGCATTTCAAATACAGGAATAGGAGATTGTCTTAAATCGGAGGGTAATACCATCTTAAATCCCCGCCATTGTATAACCTCAAGCATGTAGATAAAATAAAAGTTTCCCCTAACTCCACTCGTCGGAGAAGTTTTCTGAGAAAGTAGTAGAATTGCCAACTGGGTCATCTGCATGAACAAGAGTCTCATCCTTCTTTGGGTCAAAGTTACAGGCTTCGCATGGCTGCTTTCTCTCCATCAACCTTCTTGGATTAGTATGCCCACAAAAAGTGCATACATTCACATGATGAAATCCTTTGAACCATTCCATAGGAATCAAGTCAATGTCTCCGTCATCAGTCCTCTTTCGGAGATGTTGTTCCCAATCTATATCTTTCCACTTGATTGGAGTTACTGCCCAACCTGCCTCGTCTAACATCTTCATAAAATGAGTATATGCGTTAGGGCTAGGTTTAGTCTCAAGCCAATCATTCTTATCATCGAAATATGTTTCAATATCCCCCCTGGATAGCCAACCTCTATTTCCATGAACCGTGATAAAAGCCATAGCACGTTCTTCATCTAAAGCATAATTCGGCAAATCCAAATACGGTATAAATGCGTATATTTCACTTACAAACGGCGTATGTTCGACCATGCCACTCAATACAGTCCTAGCAGGTATCTTTTCGCTAACGCTCATGAAGCACACAAACAAAGGCGTTTTAGGTGCTTTAGGAAATTCAACATTGTTAGACAACCATCCCATCCTATCACCAACTGAAATTGGTTAATGTGAATTCTCTACCCAAGTATTTTCTTGATTCGAGTTTATGATATTTCAAGAGACAAGGCTTACACATGGGAACGCCATGCTCATTCTTTACTTCTGCATTGCCTTTACAACATTCCTTATGGCCGAATCTGCATTCACCTAAGCCCATATCAACCATTGATAGCCTCTCCTGTTCTAATCATCTCAACAACCTTCTTTGCTGCCCCTTCAAACACTACAATATCATTTCCTTCATCATCTAAAGACATCTCCCATCTGGATGTAGTAGTAAATAGTGGTTCGCCATTCAAATCCTCAGTCCATCTCCTTGCAGGTATCATCCTCATCCATGAAGGCGGTCTACCATAGATAGAATGAAACATACCCCATACTTTGTTTGCAGGGGAACGACTCTTAGGTTTCTTATGAAATACAGTAATTCTTGGACCTGAGTTTTGTTTTGGTTCATCAATCATTCAGCCATCTCCTTCAATGCTTTTAATATGGGTTTTTTATATCCAGTAGACATACCTTCAACATCCTTAGTCAAATTCGCAATACCAATACGCATGCGCTGAACAAAGACCAAATCCTCAATCATATCTCCTAAAACAGAATGAATACCGCTAAGATGAATATCTTGAATATCGTATTCCTTTTTCAATTTTCTAAGAATATCTCCGCATTGAACGACCTTCTCATGTAACTTTTTGTCAATCATATCTAATTCACTCCCATCATTCCTCTAATGTCGTGAACATCCTCGGTTCTGTCTCCTTGAGGGATAGCGACATTCTCTTTCAAAGCATAGTGGCCTTCCGGCATTATTGGTTCACCGACATATTCAGCCCAACACTTTTCCGAGCAAAACATTCTTCCTCCAACGGAGGTTTCAATGTGCATATCAGCCTTCTTTGAGCAATTGACACAACGGCCTTTTTTCTCTACTAATACTTGCTCTAATCCGCTAGGTTCATCTTGAGCATAGTAGTCATCAGGTATAGATTCATCCCACTCCATAGCATCTGCAATCTCATCCTCAGTAATCTCAATTCCATAATCGGGAACACTGGGCTGCTCTACATGCTCTAGTGCTTCTTCAATGTGCATTGGAGGTAGAGTAGTAAATAACATGCGTGTAGCCTTATACTCTGGACTATCCTCAAGAATCACCATGAATTCGATAGGTGAGCCTCTAGCATATCGGCCAGTCTTTGACCGTGTGCAACTAACAAATAGATAGTGACCTGGTATTGTTTCAAGCATCATAGAATTCCATGCTTCACCATCATACAGTATATCTGTGCCATCAGTTTTTTCCATAGTATCTAATGCTCTCTTGATTGTTTGAACATGAACCCCTTTCATGTCGGCTAACTCATCAGCCGTAGTCATTGTCAATTTATTCGCCTTTAACATATCTTGAGTGATTGAATGTAATGGTTGTTTTTTGAAATTGTAATTGATTGTATCTTCATCATCAAGGGGAGTTAATTCAACAACAGGGATTTCGGTTGGGTCATCAGCAACCTCATCCTCTATTGTCTCGGACACTACTAACGGGAATGGGTCTGGAGTAGTAGCGACCTCATCTGTTGTCTCCACAGTATCTTGGAAAGGCGTATGATTAGCCTTGACGACCTCCTGTGGTTCATCTGTTGGAATCTTCAAATTGTTTGCATATTCTTCGAGTCTGTCAATAGCCGTAGTTACTTCTTCAACTATCTCTTCGACAGGCTCTAAGTCTTGAACATCAAATGTAAAGTTGAGTTTTGCAGTTCCGGCTGATTTAGTCTTGAAGGTTCTCTTCAATGAATCTAACATCTCAGCAATCTCTACTGCATGATGAGGTTCTGGTAGTAACTTTTGGTCAATCTTCATTCGACCATCTTCATTGATTTGTATTGCATTATTGATAGCACAATTGATGCCTTCAATGTATTTTAGTGCAATGTGTGTATCTCCTTCGCACATTACAATGATGCCATCCAGTAGCATACCCATTAGCCAATCTTTAGGAATAGTTGCGGGAGTTGTCTTATCACTCATGCCAACTGGTATAGATACAACTGGTTTGCCTTCTTCCGCAGGTCTAACCGTAATCAATCTGTTACCGACTCTAATTTGTATATCGGTATCTTCAACTAATGCTAACGGTTTGTTTTTCATATCCTTGCGAGTTTCAGCGTTAAAGAATACTCCGTTATCCTCTTGCCACTTACTCTTCAAGGTTTTACCAATTAGTTCCAATATCAACCCAGTCTCAGGGTTAATGCTCTCCATGCTTTCTACTGCTGCTTCTACGTTCTTTTTGCTCATAATTTTTCACCATAACCATACAGGCTATGGCTAATCCACATAGGACTGGGTATATCAATATTGCTGACCGCCACTCTTATCTGGATTCATTCTAATGACATCATCGATACGCAGAATCATGATGGCTGCTTCTGTTGCAGAAGTCAATGCTTGCCTATGTAATTCAAGAGGCTCGAATATTTCAGCCTTCAATACATCATGTGTTGGTTCATCTCTAACATCTACAAAGTATGAATAGTTCTCATCGCTAATTGCAGTTTTCAATGCAATCAATTCATTGATTGGGTCTTTACCCGCATTCTCAGCGATTGCAGATGGGATTTGTAGTAATGCGTTAGCGAATGCCTCAACTGCCATTTTCTCTCTACCAACTACTGTTGAATCTAGCATTAGATGATGGTATAGATAACCATGAACAGTTCCGCCGCCAGGGAGTAAATCATGTTGAGTAGCCAACCAAGCCACGCCGATTGAATCTTCCAATGCTCTTTGAATTTCCTCGGCTATATGTTTTGTAGCACCACATGCAATTACTGTATAAACGGGAGATTCTTCATTGGAAATATGGACTAAATCATAGTCATATCTTGTATCAACATAAAATGAAGCAACTCCTAAATCGCTTTTATCAATCTCAGTAGTTAGACTAGAGATTACATTTCCATTTGATATTTTAGAAGCCTTTTCCAGGTCCGATTTCTTTACTGAGTGAACCGCAGTAATGTCATATTTCTTTAGATAATGTAGTGCTAAATCATCTATTTTCTTTTGAGTCAATACCACGTTAGCACCACTTGATTTTATTACCTCTACCATATCTCTAATGTGTTCTTCCTCCTGTAACAAAAACTCTTCAATTTGATTTGCATTTGTGATTTGAACCTGTGAGTCGATGTTTAGATTCTTAGGCTCGATAGCACAATCTAATAACAGAATCTTTGCATTTTTCTTTTCCTTAGCCATCAAGTTACTTGCCAAATCTCTTTCAATAACCACTCCAGAAACTGAATATGTATCTTCCTCGGTAGTTCCGCTTACAGATATGATAGAAATGTCCTCAATGTCTTTTACCTTTCTAACCACATTGGCAGATAATATTGCTAGATGATGTTGAATCCCCTCAGCAGATTTTCCTATCAATGAAGTCTTTGCACATGAAAACGCTTTGTCGAATATCTTATCTTTAATTCCACATTTGTCTACAAGTTCATCTAATAATTCTAGGGATTTTGTTTTAGCAAATCTATACCCCTTACAGATGGTTGTTGGATGGATGCTTTTGTCAAGTAACCGTTCTGCTTCCTCTAGCAAAGCACCAGACAATACTACCGCACTCGTAGTTCCATCGTAACATCTGCTCTCTTGAGTTTTAGCCACTTCTACAATCATTTTAGCCGCCGGATGTTCAATACCTATCTCTCTTAATATCGACACTCCGTCATTAGTAATCAAAATGTTATTTGCAGGGTCAATGAGCATTTTATCCATGCCCAGTGGTCCGAGAGTTGATTTGACAGTTTTACCAACCGCTTTAGCCGCACTGATATTGTTTCGTTGCGCTGCGCTTCCATTGGTTTGTTCAGTTCCTTGTTGAAGGATATATACAGGTTGTTGCCCATTTGCTTGAGGTTGCATGAACAATCCGATAGTGATACGATTATTAAAGCCTCATTCCTCTAATCTATATGTGTCGCCATCAGCATCAACCATAGCATTTCCTCGCTTTACCATATTAGATTTCATGATTTCCTCCATAGCATAAGACCATCTCCAAGCAACTGGTTCAGGTGCGATTATGTATGATGATTCATCTGGCATGATAGGATTAACAACCCATTCATCAATATCCGCTTCATCCATCCTTGAGTCAAATTCCATGATAACTGTTTGACCATTTGTTAATTCCTTCTTTATCTTTACAAGACCTGCAAATCCTGGTTTCAACACCTTGATTACCTCTCCATTGAAAACAGTTCCACCACCATAATTGTATGCGGGAACAATATCTCCTTCGTAGTATAATTTCCCATCGAATTCATTGTAAAAACAATCTTTTCCTTCATAGCATAATTTTTGATTTTCATTCATTTCTTTTCCACCAACCTATATCTTTAATCCATTTTTTGTTACATTTTCGGCATGATAATTTTACTTTATTTTCGTGACTATTACCTCTAATCGTTCCTTTGCATCGTGGGCAAATCACAAATCTCCCTCATCAAATATTCCCTGTATAACAACACATGGAACAGGAAATCTATCACTATTTTGTATCAATATACTCCTTTCAACATTGTTTTGGACCAGGAAAGCATCAAGCAATTCAACCATTTTTGACAAATCCTCGCTCGTATTTGGGTGAAATTGAACACAAATTCCTTGCTTCGACACGTTGTCATGGACTGTCACAGAACCATGCTTGCTGAAATCTATCACTCTACCACCTCTCCTATCTCAAATACTACATCGCCATATACTGGATATGCGCCACCTATAATTGATGATGCTCTATCGTTAAATGGTAGATTTTTCATCATCCCATCCTCATCTAATATGACATTCAATAGTTTGCGATACTTGTTACGCCAAGGAATTTTATTTGGGAAATAAATTGAAGGCATGTATGTAATATATCCTCCAATCGCTTCATTGAGTGTTTCCAACTCACCATCTGGCAATACCTCTAACTCATGAGTATTCGAGGTTATTTGCTTGACTACTACGAATTTACTCATCATACCATCTCCCACCAGTAAGGCACTTGACCTTTGGCATAGAGAACGCCACGATTGCTATTCTCTTTGGATTTGTAATATCGACGGTATGCAGTAACTACATCATGATGTTTATACTCATCCGGCATACATTGTCTAAACCATGTTCTGCAACCTAAAGAGGGTAGCATATCTTTGAATTCACCCATCTTTAGAATAGGTGGTATTGAAGCATGTCGCCGGTTGTATCTCTCAAGATATTCATTATGTAGTCCAAGAGCATAATCATACAACCAATCAAGATTCTCTTTACACTCACCTGCCCACAACACTACTGGATGATTCTTATGAGTAATTTTCCATGTAGTGCCTGATTTGGTAAGGATTCCATGCTCAAGGCACATATCGTCTGTAAAGCCATTAGCACCCAACGCTGCCCTAAAGATTTGGGCAGTTTCAGTAATCATCTTATTCAATCTGTAATCATCAAGAAATGATGCCGCCACCATTGGGTCATTATCTAATACAAATATGTTCATTCATCTCCCTCCTGTAAATCCTCTCTAGTTCTGTTAGGGTTATTATCTCTCTCTTTGCCCATCCATGACCAGTCAATGCAGTTAGGGAATGTTTCAGGCTGATGAACGATAAAGTGGCTAGGATAGTATGCTGGATTCAATGGTTTATCCTTGAATGGCAATACTGGAATATAGCCTAACAATCTAATTACTTGATACATAGGCATCTTGAAAGTGATGTATTCTGTTTCGTAATTTTCATCCAGTAAATCGTAGTGGAAAAATTGCTTAAGATTTTGACTCGCTGAATGGCCTGTATGAAGTGAATGTTGATTTGTCAATTCCTCCCATGCTTCTGCATTGTATATTTGTTCATCAGCATAAAAACATACATCCAAATTAACTAAGCCAGTCATTGAATTAGCATATCCTCTTTGTATCTCAAAGAAGTCTAAATCGCATCTACCAATATGATAATCCTCTCCATTGACAGATAATGAACCTAATATGCCATTGGGCAACTTGAATTTATGCCTGTATGCTCGGTCACTGTGTTGTGCTATGAAGAAGTCATACAACTTCAATGAACACTCAAACACCTCATAACCATTGTTAGTAGCAATCCATTCTTGATACTGCAACAATCCTTCTTCAAGAGGCCAGGAGTGTGGAACATTATCTTTGCTAAAATGCCAGTCGCCCAATGTTAGATATTCGACAGTTCCTAGCACTTCATCATAGATTCCAAAGACATCATCCCAAGTCAAATCTTCAATATTCATGCCATGTTCTACTAGATATAATTCTGGTCCACAGTCCATGTGACATAGTTCTGCGAGATACTTATGTTCTCTA
>NZLH01000023.1 GCA_002694155.1 Pusillimonas sp.
AGGCAGCGCGTGTATCCGACGTCATTTTCCTGGCTGCGCCGGTGGGCGCGATGCCGGCCTTGTTTCAAGGCTTGGGTCCGCATTTGAAAGATACGGCGCTTATAACTGACGCAGGTAGTACGAAAGCCGACGTAGTAGAAGCGGCATACAAAGCCTTGGGCGATCGTGTGGGCCAGTTTGTGCCAGGGCATCCTATTGCAGGGGCCGAGAAAACCGGCCCGGAATCGGCAGATGCCGATTTGTATGATGGGCGGCACGTAGTGCTAACACCTTTGCCAGAAAACGCCGCGCTAATTCGTCAACAGCTTATTCAGTTGTGGGAAAGCGTAGGCGCCCGGGTTGTTTTAATGAGTCCTGAAAATCACGACCGCGCGCTGGCATCGGTTAGTCACGTACCGCATTTTCTGGCGTCTGTGTTCATGGAGCAGGTTGCAGCAAGTAATGATGCCGACTTGCGGTTGGGTTTGGCAGGTACGGGTTTTCGCGATTTTACGCGTGTGGCGGCAGGGTCGGCCGAAATGTGGCGCGATATTTTTATGGCCAATCGTGAGGCGGTGCTGCACGAGCTGGAAGCGTTTCGTGCAACGCTGGATGCGGCCGAATCTGCGCTTCGCGAAGAAGATGCACAGAAACTATACGACATGCTTGAGCGTGCCGCACTGGCGCGACGTTTTTGGGGTAGCAGGAGCGGTTTGTCATGAGTGCTTCCGGGGAAAAGGCGGCTTTCGATCGCCTGACATTGCAACCTTTTACTGAAGCGTCTGGTGAAATGACGCTGCCAGGTTCAAAAAGCATTTCCAACCGGGTATTGTTGCTTGCGGCCTTGGCCCAGGGCACCACGCGTATCCAGGGTTTGCTTGACTCCGACGACACCCAGGTCATGCTTAAGGCGCTTGAGTCGCTGGGTTTAGCGCTTCAGCGCGAGTCTGCTACCGAAGTGTCGGTTACTGGTCAGCCCGTGTTCAAGAACAGGCAAGCTGACTTGTTTCTGGGTAATGCTGGCACTGCGTTTCGGCCGCTTACTGCGGCTTTGGCCCTGATGGGCGGGAATTTTCGTATGTGGGGCGTTGCGCGCATGCATGAACGCCCTATAGGTGACTTGGTTGAGGCCTTGCAGCAATTGGGCGCCAACATTCAGTATGAAGCGCATCCAGGCTACCCGCCTTTAAAGATTTCGCCTGTTGGCGCTGTGGCGAACGACCTGGCGCGTGTTAACGGCTCGGTTTCCAGCCAGTTTTTAACGGCTTTGCTTATGGCAGCGCCCCTTGCGACTGCCCGAACGGGCCGGCCACTGGTGATTGAGGTTCAGGGTGAGCTGATTTCCAAGCCTTATATTCTGATTACGCTGAACTTGATGGCGCGTTTTGGCGTGCAGGTTGAGCGCGATGGGTGGTCGCGGTTTACTGTGCCGGCGCAGGCGCGTTATGTTTCGCCCGGTGATATTACCGTAGAGGGCGATGCGTCCTCGGCTTCGTATTTTATGGCGTTAGGCGCAATAGGCGGGGGGCCGGTTACCGTGCAGGGTGTGGGGGCGCACAGTATTCAGGGCGATATTGCCTTTGCGCAAACACTGGAAGAAATGGGGGCGCAGATTCAGTGGGGTGAACACCATATTACGGTGTCTGGCCCGCAGGTTGCCAAAGGTGCACGCCTGCAAGCCTTCGACAAAGACTTTAATTTAATTCCCGATGCGGCTATGACGGCCGCTGCGCTGGCTTTGTATGCTGATGGCCCCTGTCGATTGCGTAACATAGGTAGTTGGCGGGTTAAAGAAACCGACCGTATTCACGCAATGCACACCGAGTTGGCCAAACTTGGGGCAACGGTCGATTCCGGCCCCGATTGGCTGCAGGTAACGCCCCCAGCGTCGTTCAAACATTGGCGGGCCGCCGAAATTGCCACTTACGATGACCACCGTATGGCAATGTGTTTTTCGTTGGCGGCTTTTGGCCCGGTGCCGGTCACTATTCTTGATCCGGCTTGTGTTAGTAAAACCTTCCCCGATTATTTCAACGTTTACAACAGGCTGGTGAAATGACGGTAAGTGCGCAGAACGTTCCAGTAATTGCAATTGACGGCCCAACGGCTTCCGGTAAAGGTACGGTTGCACAACGTGTGGCTCGGCACTTAGGTTGGTCTGTGCTAGACAGTGGCGCACTTTATCGCCTAACTGCGTTGGCTTGCATGCAAAAAGGGGTGGCCGACACTAATGAAACTCAGGCGGCACAGGTTGCCGCCGGGCTGAATGTGCAGTTCGACAACGGCGCCATTTTTCTGGATGATCGCGATGTGACCGAAGCAATTCGCGAGGAACCGGTTGGTGTGTTTGCCTCTCGCATTGCTGCTTTTGGGGCGGTTCGCCAAGCGTTGCTCGAACGTCAGCGCGCATTCCAGCAGCCTCCAGGGCTGGTTGCCGACGGCCGTGATATGGGGACGGTTGTGTTCCCCAACGCGCCGTTAAAGATTTTTTTGGTGGCTGATGTTGCGGCGCGCGCTGAAAGACGCTGTAAGCAGTTGAAGGAAAAGGGTTTTCCTGCTAACCTTACAAGTTTGATGGCAGACTTGCAGGCGCGCGACGAGCGTGATCGCACCCGTAGCAATGCGCCACTGGTTTCTGCACCCGATGCCATCACAATTGATTCTTCAAATTTAACTATTGAAGAAACCGTAAATGCTGTACTCGACCACTGGTCGAAAAGTGGGGCCTGAATTTAATTAAAACCATGTTATTTCAACAGGTTAGGTTGTTCAGGCAATGTTTAACTCCACTGGGGCAATGGTTGCCTTGGTGTGTTTTTACCGGCCATATTGGCCTATGGATTGAATTTAATGTCCTCAACTTTAACCCCTGAAGCCGCTGTTGGCGGTGAAAGCTTTGCCGATCTTTTTGCTGAAAGTCTGAAAACCCAAGACATGAAATCTGGCGAAGTCATTTCGGCAGAAGTACTTCGTGTTGACCACAATTTCGTCGTTGTTAACGCCGGCCTTAAATCGGAAGCCTTGATTCCGCTTGAAGAGTTCCTGAATGACCAGGGCGAGCTGGAAGTTAAGGAAGGTGATTTCGTTTCCGTTGCGATCGATTCGCTGGAAAATGGTTACGGCGACACGATCCTGTCGCGTGATCGCGCCAAGCGCCTGTCGGCCTGGCTGTCACTTGAACAAGCGCTCGAGTCGGGCGAGCTGGTTAGCGGCACAATTACTGGCAAAGTAAAGGGTGGTCTAACTGTCATGACGAACGGTATCCGTGCATTCTTGCCCGGCTCGCTGGTCGACATGCGCCCTGTTAAAGACACCACGCCCTACGAGGGCAAAACGCTTGATTTCAAAGTTATCAAGCTCGATCGCAAGCGTAACAACGTTGTGCTGTCGCGTCGTGCTGTGCTTGAAGCCAGCATGGGTGAAGAGCGCGAAAAACTGCTCGAAACACTGCACGAAGGTGCGGTTGTCAAAGGTATCGTCAAGAACATCACCGACTACGGTGCATTTATCGACCTTGGCGGTATCGACGGTCTCTTGCACATTACCGACATGGCATGGCGCCGTGTTCGTCATCCTTCGGAAGTACTGTCGGTTGGCCAGGAAGTGGAAGCCAAAGTGCTCAAGTTCGACCAAGAAAAGAGCCGTGTTTCACTGGGCGTGAAACAGTTGGGTGAAGATCCCTGGATCGGTCTGGCACGTCGTTATCCGCAAGGTACTCGCTTGTTTGGTAAAGTCACCAATCTTACCGACTACGGCTCATTCGTTGAAGTTGAAGACGGCATTGAAGGTCTGGTTCACGTATCCGAAATGGATTGGACCAACAAGAACGTCGACCCACGTAAAGTGGTTACGCTGGGCGAGGAAGTGGAAGTTATGGTTCTCGAAATCGACGAAGATCGCCGTCGTATTTCGTTGGGCATGAAGCAATGCCGTCCAAACCCATGGGAAGAGTTCGCAATGAACTTCAAGCGTGGCGACAAAGTCAGCGGCGCAATCAAGTCCATTACCGACTTCGGCGTATTTGTAGGCTTGCCTGGTGGTATCGATGGCCTGGTTCACTTGTCCGATCTGTCGTGGTCTGAAACGGGTGAAGAAGCCGTTCGCAACTTCAAGAAGGGCGACGAAATCGAAGCCGTTGTGTTAGGTATCGACACCGAGAAAGAGCGCATTTCGTTGGGTATCAAACAACTTGAAGGTGACCCCTTCAACAACTTTGTTGCCACCCACGACAAAGGCGCGGTTGTGCCTGGTGTAATTAAGTCGGTGGAAGCGAAGGGTGCAGTTGTTAACCTGTCACTCGACGTCGACGGCTATCTGCGTGCTTCTGAAATTTCCAGCGGCCGCGTTGAAGACGCAACCACGGTATTGAAAGAAGGTGAAAGTGTTGAAGCGATGATTATCAACGTCGATCGCAAAGCACGTTCTATTCAGCTTTCTATTAAGGCCCGTGACAACGCTGAAACAGCCGAGACCTTGCAACGCATGACAGAAGCAAGTGCCTCTTCGGGTACAACTAACCTGGGTGCCTTGCTGAAAGCCAAGCTCGACCAACATCGTGACGACGGTTAATTGGTGTGACTAAGTCAGAATTGATCGCCTTGTTGGCTACCCGGTATCCTCAGCTTGCGTTGCGGGATACCGACCTGGCTGTCAAAACAGTGCTGGAAGCCATGACTCAAGCGTTGGCCGATGGCCAGCGCATCGAGATCCGTGGTTTCGGCAGTTTTTCGCTATCGAAGCGGGCGCCTCGCGTGGGGCGAAATCCTAAATCGGGCGAAAAAGTGATGGTACCGGGTAAACAGGTTCCACACTTTAAAGCTGGCAAAGAGCTGCGCGAGCGGGTCGATGCAGCTTTCGAGCAGGAACAGGCTGGCAAGAAGGCAGAGAAAGCTGAACTTTTTCCAACGTCTTACGATTCAAAAATTGTCCACGGCTAGTTAATTCCAGCCTGGCAAGCAGGTGTAATGAAAAACCGGAAGCCCAGAAAGCTTCCGGTTTTTTCTTTTGTATAACGGTTACCCGGTAGCTGGCGGCAAATTCCCTTTACAATTATCCCCATTGAAATATTTGCGGAGCCTCGGTCATGCGCTACATCGTATGGGCATTACGACTTATTATTTTTGTCGTTGTTTTACTGTTTGCGTTAAAGAACACGAACCCGGTTGACGTTGGTTTCTACGGTAGCCACGTTGTAACGGGCGTGCCGCTTATAGTGGTAATGCTGGTAGCGTTTATAGCAGGTATTGCGTTTGCGCTGCTAGCGGTAGTGCCGGCTACTTTACGTCGTCGCCGCGAGCTGAAGAAAACACAACGTGAAGTACACCGCCTGCAGGCCAGCCTGGCAACGCGAGACGTAAACGGGCACGAGACAGAGCCTGCAGTGCCGTTGTCGCCCCTTTAAAAAATTATTAGCCCAACTTTTTCTATTTACAAGGCTTAATACATGGATTTCGAACCATGGTGGCTTATTGCTGTTCCCGTTTTGTTTGGGCTGGGCTGGATCGCGGCGCGTGTCGATATTCGCCAGATGCTGTCGGAAACCCGTAGCTTGCCCGACTCTTACTTCAAAGGGTTGAATTTTATTTTGAACGAGGAACCCGACCGCGCAATTGACGCGTTTGTCGAGGTCGCCAAGTTAGACCCTGAAACAACAGAGCTACATTTTGCGCTGGGCAGTTTGTTTCGGCGTCGGGGTGAAATGGAACGGGCAATAAGGGTGCATCAAAGTTTGTTGTCGCGTGCCGACTTGCCACAATCCGAACGTGAGCATGCGCTGCATGAAATTGCGCACGACTATTTGAAAGCCGGCATGCTTGATCGGGCTGAAGAAGCGTTTTTGCAGGTTGAGCACACGCGTTTTGCGGTTTCAGCTGTGCGGGCACTTATTCGTATTTACGAGTCTGAACATGATTGGCCGCGGGCTATTGAGGCCGTGAAGCGGTTACGGGCGCTGGTTGATGAGCCAGTTCCGCAATTGGTTCATTATCAGTGCGAGCAGGCGCTAAGCGCACTTTCGCAAAAGCAGCCCAAACTTGACGTTGCGCAGGCCGCATTGGATGCCGCCGAGAACGCCGCGACGGCCCTTAAAGGGCAACTTAAGGGAACGGCTTATCAGGCCAGAATTGCGATTCTGCGTGCAGCACTATGCCGTGCCAAAGGTCAGTCAACACCTGAAAGAGTTTATTTGGAATCGGTGCTTTCCGATGCCCCGGATTATGCTGGTTTGATCGCCTCAGACCTATTAGACAATTATCGTCAGGCTAATCAAGTGGATCAGGGTTTGGCGGTATTGAAGCGGCATTACGCAAAATTCCCATCGCTTGATTTGTTTAACCTTGTGTTTCGCGAATTGCGCACCCAACAGGGTTACGGCCCAGCCTGGGATTTTGCGCGTGAAGCGCTGCGTTCGAAACCCTCGTTACTGGGGCTTGACCGCTTACTTGAGGCAGAGCTGGCGGCCGACAAGGGGAAAGACAACGCACCTTCAGGCGGAGTCAGTGTGCCCGAGGCCGACCTTGCTCTGTTGCGCAGTCTTATTCACAAGCATAGCCAGCGTTTAGATCGTTACGCCTGCAGCCAATGCGGATTCGAAGCGCGTAATTATTATTGGCAATGCCCGGGTTGTAACGCATGGGAAACCTACGCGCCCCGGCGTTTGGAGGAATTGCGATGACGGTTTTCCCGCAAGACAAAGTGGCGCGGGCAAGGGTGTTGGTTGTGGGCGATATTATGCTCGACCGCTATTGGTTCGGAGAGGTCGAACGTATTTCGCCCGAAGCGCCGGTTCCGGTTGTGCATGTGGCGCGACGCGAAAATCGCTTGGGCGGTGCGGCTAACGTTGCCCGCAATATTGCTGCTTTGGGTGGCCAAACAACGCTAATTGGCGTGGTTGGCGACGACGAGGCGGGGGTTGAAATAGAGAACCTGGCTGTGCAAGACAACATTGCCACTTGCCTGGTGACAGATCCAGTGTTGCATACCACGCTGAAAATGCGGGTGCTGGGGCGGCAACAGCAAATGTTGCGAATCGACTTTGAAGAGCATCCAGGCGAAACCAGTTTGGCTCAGATAAAGACATTGTTCGCTGCGCAGTTAGAGCAACACGATGTTGTTGTTTTGTCTGATTACGCCAAGGGGGCGCTGGCCCACGTAGATGACCTTATTGAAATGGCGCGTGCGGCGAAGCGCCCCGTATTGGTTGATCCCAAAGGGCACGATTACCAGCGTTATAAAGGGGCAACCATTATTACGCCGAATCGGCAGGAAATGCGTGAGGCGGTAGGGTATTGGTCGTCTGAGGATGACCTGGAGATGCGGGCTCAGGCTTTGCGTCACAAACTGGCACTTGAGGCGCTGCTGGTAACCCGCTCTGAGCAGGGGATGACCTTGTTC